>JAFGUQ010000175.1 GCA_016938455.1 Clostridia bacterium | reverse complement strand
ATGTTGCCGAGTCATATTCACTGAAAGTAGTCAGAAGCAGTTTCAACGAAGAAAAACAGATGATAGTCATCACAGGTAAAGATCCTAAAGGTGTCATCAACGGATCGGTTGATTTCAGATATAAATACATCAGCGAAAGCGGTAATTTCATGCTGAATGACGGTAAATACTTCGGTTCGACATTCAAGGGTAAAATGCCTGAATATGAGAAGACGTCATCTCCCTGTATCAGGAACCGCGGTGTCTGGACCTGGGGACATGTCATCTATGATTATCGTAAATTCATTGACAACATGACGCTTCTCAAGATGAACATGATTGTGATCTGGAACGATTTCGTACCCATCAACATGGAAGAAGTCATCAGTTATGCTCATCAGAACGGCATTAAGGTGATTTTCGGGTACTCTTGGGGATGGGGAACCGATGTTGACATATCAAGCGAGGAAGATCTGAATACCTGGACAGAAGCTGCTCTTTCTACTTACGAAAATGAATATGCATGTTTAAACGGAGATGGCATCTATTTTCAGTCATTCACAGAAACCACTGATGATAAGATCAATGGAACTGTCATCGCAGAGGCTGTTGCCAGATGGGTGAACAGGATAGGTAAGCGTTTGCTTATGGTGTATCCGGACCTTGAAATCCAGTTTGGTCTTCATGCCACCTCAGTGAAGGACCGACTGTCCTATCTGAAGGAAATAGATGACCGGATTACAATTGTCTGGGAAGACTGCGGTGCATTTCCCTATCATTACAGTCCAAAGATGATTGGAGACTTTGAAGAGACAAAAAAATTCAGTTCTTCAGTATCTCTGTTAAGAGGAGAACAAGACCGTTTCGGTGCAGTGCTTAAGGGGCTGACTTGTCTTGACTGGACTGATTTTGAACATCAAAAAGGCAGCTATGTCTTGGGAAAAGCATCACCTCATGTCATACAGAGAAAATATGAGTTGAAAAAAGAATACTGGCATTATGTTAAAGCATACTGGATGAAGAATGCCTGCTATGCACTTGATATGATCAAGCAGATTGTTTCTGATAAAGGTAATGATGTGACAATAGAAGCGCTTGTTGAAGACGGGATGCTTGAAAGCAGAATATGGTACCCGGTGGCACTGCTTTCAGAAATGCTGTGGGACAGCAGCCTTGATTTAAATGAGTTGCATTTCAATGCATCGTTGATTGCTGATTTATGATGGATATATAATCATGATGATAACGGCAGTTCTGTCTTTTAGTACCATAAGAATGGCATCCTGCAGCATCTTTCAGTATGGGTATCTGCACTTGATATCGCTTCATCTATCTCTTTAGTGATAATGATATTAAAAAGCTATGATATGAAATCATTCAGGAATTCCACTTATATCGTCTACGCAGTTCACTGAACTGGCTGAATAATATTTTTTTATCATGAGCAAGTCTTCCCACAACAACTCCTGCTTCTATCCCTACTGATTTTGCAAAGCTTATAATATTACTCTTGTCAATCTGAAAATGGTTAACGAAATTCAAGTATTCTTTTAAAGGAATCAATGTGTTTGAAGAAAATTCATCTGCTTCTTCTTCTTCGTTTTCAGTAACATCACTGTAATCAAATTTCTTCCCATGCAATAATGCATGCCCAAGTTCATGAAAAAGTGAAAACCAGATAACATCAGAAAAACTTCCTCTCAAGCTGATGATGATCATCACCTTATCTGGTGTCAGCCATTTAGTGACTCCATGGGTAAAGGTTCCATTCAATTCTTTCTCAATAATCAATGCCACTCCGACATTAGCGCAAATTTCTTTGATTTTTTTAAAAGAATCTATCCCATCCATTAATGTGGCTTTCTTAATTTCTTGTATGCATCCTTCAAATTTTTTTTTATTGAACGGAACAATGTCAGCTTTAATAGCTTCATTTTCACCGTTTGCTATCCATGCTGCCTGTGCATATTGATTAAATTGTTTCTTTTGCTGAACTCTGAAAGCGCATTCATAAACATTATTAATATTGATAAGGTTATTCACCCTGAAAAAACTTCTCAGTTGAGTAATCTGCATAATCTGATCATCTTCTTTTTCAAGCCATCCTCGTTTACATATTTCGGCATATGGGATTTTATTCAGAATACTGTTTTCTTCATTTTCTGTGTTCAATATGTTTCTTCTTTTCAAATTCTCCTGATGATTAATCTCAAGATTTAACCAGAAATTAGATGGCATTCCAAATACACTTTCAAGTGCCATGGCAGTTTCAATAGTAATTGCAGTATGTCCTTTTATTATTTTATTCAAGTGTTCTTTGCTCAAGCCAAGACGCAAAGCTAATTCCTTCTGATTCATATTATTAGCTTCCATATGATCTAGAATGATCTCTCCAGGTACTATGATAATGCTTGGATAAAATTTCTTTATTGATCTGTTCATTTTTCCACCTCAGCGTTTTTGCTTTTAACTCCACTTTTCTTCTTGTTATTCATTCATAATGATTGCTAATTTCAATTATTTTAATTCTTGTCACAGTACTTAATGCTTCTTTGTCATCACCATCCATGGGGATAATTATAAGTTTATATTTTCTTGTAATATCAATTGCGTATTGCGAATTTCTATTGCCTTTTAGTTTATGCCTAAAATGCGGAGGACCTGATTTCATCACATTTAAATTTGGAGCAGAATCGATTTCCACTAATCTTTTCTGAAGTTTATATGCAATTTCCTCTCCGTATTTCTTCTTAAGTTCACCGTAATTATTTATTAATTTTTCAAGATGTTCGTTTTCATATGTTATTTCCATTGTATTCCTTTTCTTGAAAGCATATTTCTTTTGTAACATAAGTATATCACATAATATTTATTAAGCAATATAGAAATTTTACAAAATAATATATATTAATTTTATTAATCTATAATTTAATTATTTTATATAATTGAATTGTAAAAATTTGATAATTGATATCACTTTCTCTAGTGCAGGTTTTCATTTTAAGCAGTCTCTTTCAAGAACATGTACTGAGCCTGATACAGCCCATGGTAGATTCCCTTTTTTTCTATCAGTTCATCGTGGCTTCCCATTTCAGCCAGTTCTCCGTTTTCAATGACCATGATGATATCGGCATTTCTGATGGTGGATAGACGATGTGCAATGACAAAGGAAGTTCTGTCTTTTAGTACCGTAAGAATGGCATCCTGCAGCATCTTCTCAGTATGGGTATCTACACTTGATGTCGCCTCATCAAGAATCAGCAGCTGCGGATCGGAAAGAATGACTCTGGTAAAAGCAATCAGCTGTTTCTGTCCTATGGAAAGTCTGGACCCTCTTTCATTTAAGATCGTATCATACTGATTTTCCATTTCCATGATGAAATCATGAACACCAATCATCCCAGCCGCTTCATGTACTTTTTCTATAGGTGCTTCAGGATTGCCATATCTTAAGTTCTCAAGGACTGTTCCTGAAAAAATGAACGGATCCTGCAGCATGATTCCTATGTTATCTCTTAATGACCTGACAGTCACTTTTAATATGTCTTCACCATTGACATAAATGTTACCATTGACAGGGTCATAGAATCTGGCTAATAAGTTGATGATGGTGGTCTTGCCTGATCCGGTAGGACCTACAATCGCCACTGTACTCCCTTTCGGTATGGTAAAGCTGACATTTTTAAGCACTGTCTTTTCTTTGTTATAGGCAAAGGTGACATTTTTAAATTCCACATCCCCTTTGGCATCTTTCAAATCGGTTGCTCCTTCACCGTCTTTGATGTCGACTTCATAATCCATCATCTCAAAAATACGTTCGCAGCTTGACATGGCGACTAGCAGTTCATTATATACATTACTAAGCACCATCACAGGCTGCATGAAACGGCCTAAGTAGCTTGTGAAGGCAACCAGCACACCAATGGTGATGGTTTCCATCTGAAGCATTTTTGAGCCGAACCAGTAGATGGAAAGTGTCCCTATAATTGAAATGACATAGACAGCCGGCCCGAATACTCCATTAATTTTAATGGCTTTGATCCAGCTGTCAAAAGCATCCTTGATGACATTCTTGAAAATGGCCCGGTTAGTACGCTGTCTGACATACGCCTGGACTACCTGCATCCCTGAAATACTTTCGTGGATATAGGCGTTGAGACTGGCAACTTTAATGCTGACTTCTCTCCATGAAGCGATGACTTTGTTTCTGATGAGGAAAATAACCACCATGAATGCCGGTATGATGGCAAAAGTCAGCATGGACAGTTTATAGTTCAGCGAAAACATGATGACCACTGCTAATATCAGCATGGTGAATTCAGTGATGACATTGATCAGACTATTAGTGAAAAGATTACTTAACTGATTGACATCATTGACGATTCTTACAATGATTCTGCCGGCAGAAGTATTATCATAATACTTAAAAGACAGTTCTTCTACATGGTTAAAGAGATCTTCTCTGATATCTCTGATGGCCATCTGCCCTGTTCTTCCTGCCAGTTTTATCTTGATCCTGTTAAACACAAATGCCATGAGAACACTTAATAATAGTATGGACGATATGAACAGCAACCCTTTTATGTCTTTGGCAGGGATATATGTATCAATAATCTGCTGAAGTAAGAATGGGGACAGCATCGCACAGCCACTGGAGATAAACATGCATAAAATGGTAAGTATCACATTTTTCCTGTATTTCATGAGATACTTAAGCAGTCTTTTGATATAGTGTCTGTTTATGGGAGCGGTTCTTTTTTCATCATCCATCAGACTCCACCTCCATGTCACCATATTGTTGAATGAATGTTTTGTAATAATAACCCTTTTCAAGCAAAAGGGTGTCATGAACCCCCTGTTCAATGACTCTTCCGCTTTCCATGCAGATGATCTGATCCGCATTTTTAACAGCAGAAATACGGTGTGCAATGATGATGGTGGTTCTGTCTTTCATGACACTGTTTAAAGTACTTTGGATATTATGTTCAGTGTCCATGTCCACGCTGCTGGTGGCATCATCGAGAATCAGGATCTTAGGATTGAAAAGGACTGCTCTTGCAATGGCGAGACGTTGTTTCTGTCCGCCTGATAAGCCCATCCCTCTTTCCCCTATTTTCGTCTGATATCCATTAGGCAGTTTTTCTATGAACTCATGAGCATCAGCTATTTTAGCTGCTTGTATGACTTCAGCTTTTGTAGCTTCTGTTCGTCCGAATTTGATGTTATTCTCAATGGTGTCTGAGAACAGGAAGGTTTCCTGCAGTATGACACCTATGTTCTTCCTTAAATGATACAGGTTATATTGTCTGATATCCACCCCGTCAACTGACACTACCCCTTTAGTTGTATCATAAAATCTGGAGATCATATTGATCAGTGATGTTTTACCGCTTCCGGTAGCTCCCATGATACCCACGATCTGCCCCGGTTTGATGTCAATGTTGATATTGCTTAGAATATAGTCACTCTGGTATTTGAAAAACACCTTTTCAAACTTAATAGCTCCGTTTACTGTATCAGGTTCATACGGATTCTCAACATTCTTTATATCAGGTTCGGTATCAAGTACTGTAAATATTTTTTCCAGTGAAGTAGTCGCATTCTGTGACTGGTTCACCAGATTGTTGATATTGTTGATAGGGCCCATGAACATGAAGATATAGCTGTTAAATGCCACCAGTTCACCAATGGTGATCTGGTTCGTAATAGCCAGTATCCCTCCGAAACAGAATACAAGTATGCTGGCTAAGTCGACAATAAGAGAAGACAGCGGATTGTGATTGGCTCTGATTTCAATGACATTGATGTTGGCGTCTTTGTACTCATCAGCATGTTTTTTAAAATTCTTTTTCTCCTCATTTTCTCTTCCGAAGACTTTTACTACTCTGATACCGGAAATATTTTCCTGTACATAGGACATGAGATTTTCAAATGCTGTCCTGACCCGCTGAAAAGCCACAAAAAGCTTTTTGGAAACTGCACTGGTGTTAAGATATATGAAAGGAAGGATGATGAACAGAGACAGTGACAGCTTAGCACTCATGGAGAACATGAATACAAGCGATAATACGAACTGAATGATTCCTTCCACTGATAAAATCTGTCCATTGATGACAAATTCCCTGACTGCGTTCAGATCCCCGGTAAAACGATTCATCAGTTTCCCGGTGCTTTCTTTATCATAGAAAGAAAACGGGAGTGACTGCAGTTTATCAAACAGCTGCAGTCTAAAATCATAGACTACTTTCTGAGAAATAGTGTGGAAAATACGGTCCCTGAAATAGATGAAGATACCTCTTGCCAAGGCAATTCCTAAAATGGCGAGACACATCGGTGCAATCAGATCATATTGCTTTCCTTTTAATCCCTGGTCTATTAAAGTTTTGATAAGATATGGAATAACAGTGACGGCCACTACGGCAAGTACCAAAAAAAGAAGTCCTAAAAAGTTCAGTTTCAAGTAGTTCCTGTAGTATGATATCAGCCTTTTAATCATAACATTTTGCCCTCTGCCTTCACCTAACTGTCATTATAGCATCTCAAAATGATATTGCTACTTATTTTAATAATTAATGTTATTTTTGTGATTATTGACTATATGGGTTTAGTTAAATTGTACAAGATTCATAAATGAAGATTAATTACCGGGATGTTTGACAAGCACCAATTTGACTTCAAAGTGCATCACATATTTTAATCAGTGCATCGTCTGATTAATTGATATTCATCCTCTGTCTGATTTAGTTCATTTAGTATGCTATTAGAATTTCCTTTTCAGATACCTTGGCTGTTTTCGTAAGAAAAGAATTTGTCAGTAAGCATATACCGTTTACTCCCATTAAAAACAAAGTCCTATTATGTTTGACCAAATATTATTCTCAATTTCTAATAACATGCCCTTGCTTTAATTTAGCCTGCTGCTAATTAAACTGTCTCATATCATATTTAATGCTTGTATGGCTTAAAAAATATCTTTCACAGCTTCTGCTTTTTTGTATGGATACACATACCTGGGTTTCGGTGGCATGGAGTTATAGACCTGATCTATATCCATACTTCCCATTTTACCGGCAATTGTTCTTTTAAATCCTCTGAAAGTCCCTTTAACCAGAACATTTTCAAGATCAAGGTTCATGCCCAGCATGCAGACTGGTGTTCCTGCTTTTATTTTATTTAAATATTCTGTATAAGGTTTATCTGAAAAAGCAATGGTCCCTGAACTTGCAGCCTGAGCCTGTATGACGGGAACGATGATTGGATAACCATTTTCATCTATAAAAGAGATGAATTTCAATGTGTCAAGTTTACTCATCATTGTCTGTGCCCAAGGTTTCATAATGGTTTCTTTGGGTCTCTTTCTAAACAAATTCTTTCCTGCCATGGTTTTCATGGCGTTTAGAATGATGCCTTTCATATCAAGGTCTCTTTTTTCAGAGATTTCTTTCAGATTGAAAAAATGAACAGTATGAATCCCGAAGTATGTGTTATACCGGTACATGGGCTGCTGGTTATACATCACATATTCAGGCCCTTCCTTTTTCTCATGAGTCCAGTTCATTTTCCCCATGAAAAACTGTTTCTGGAGATTCATAATCAAAAATCCTGTTTTATCATTAAGCTTAAAGTTGCTCTTGCTAATTCCTTCAGTGAACTGCCCTACAATCATCTGTTCAGGGGTATTGGCCTGAATAGTGGAAAGTACGGTGATATGACTTTTCCCGTCTTCTCCAATGGTAGCCACCAACCCGATCTTCAATGTGGTCTCCAGTTCTTTCATATAATTTTCGCTGACTCTATCTGCCATGATAACCCTCTTTTCCTTTACAATCTGGTGGTTCCGGTGCAAAACACCTTCTCTTCACTAAGTCCCGCTTCAACTGCCGCTTTTCTGAGTGTCTCCATATGCTCTTTTTCTATCTGCTTTTCTCCCTTGTACTCCCATACCCTGTCAAGTCTCATATACTTATCTTCGCAAAGATTATTAAACGCGCATAATTCCCATCTCTCAAGCTGTTCTTCCATATTCTCCTTCAGAAATACTGCAATGGCTTTTATATTATCAATGCTGTCTGTGCTTCCTGGTATGACAGGTGTCCTGATCCAGATGGCTTTATTCTTATCTTCTTTGATTTTATCTGCAATGTATTTCAGATTATCAAGTATCAGCGTGTTTTTCTGACCGATGATTTCTTCATGTTTCTTTTCATCCATGATCTTCACATCATATAAAAACAGATCAGTTTCTTCATATACTTTATCAATCGCTTTTCTACTGATGAACCCGCAGGTATCAATCGCGGTATGAATACCATTTTGATTTAGCAGTATCAGTAGTTCCTTTACAAAATCAGCCTGTAACAATACTTCTCCTCCAGATAAGGTGACACCACCTTGTTTCTGGAAATAGGCTTTATCTTTGATGAGTTCCTGATAAAGCTCAAGTACTCCCCATTCGATGCCTTTTACCTCAAGTGCCAATCCCGGGCAGGCTTCTACGCAAGAAAGACATACCGTGCATTTGTCTCTATGTATCTTAATCCCCTCTTCAGTCATCTCAAGTGCATTTCTTTTACATGTCTCTATGCATGTCCTGCATCCGATACACCTGACTTTAATCCACTCAATCTCTTTCATGGGTCTGATGCTCTCCGGATTATGACACCAGGGACATAGCAGCGGACATCCTTTGAAAAACACAGTGGTTCTGATACCCGGTCCGTCTTCTGTTGACATTCTCTGTATATTTAATATCATTCCTTTTTTGTCAGTCATACACTCTCCTAAAACTGCTGATGATTTTCTCTGGCAATGATTTCATCCTGAAGCTCTTTTCCAATGGATGCGAAGTAAGCATTGTAACCGGTGACTCTTACTAAAAGATGCTTATACTCTCCGGGATGTTTCTGTGCATCTTTAAGCATCTCTGCATCCAGAATATTTATCTGCAGTGCTGTACCGCCGTTTTCAATGTACCCTCTCAAAAATGCCTTGAATTTTTCTTTGTGTCCTGGTGTTTTCAATAATGATATGCTGAAGGTGATCGTATGGCTCGCACCGTTTGGAAGACTATTTAAATATCCTTCAAAATCACCTTCATCACTCTTACCGCCTAATGCCTTACCCACTGAATTAGCATTGGAGGTCGGTCCGTTAAGATCAGCTCCGTTTGATGGGCAGATGGCATTAGACAGAAACTGTCCTTTTTTGCGTCCGTCAGCACTTGCCGCCATGATATAACCGTCACCTACCCAGTAGTTCCAGCTTAACATCCCAGGTCTGAATCGTCTATTGGTTGACAGAGTCGTATGTTTCCAGGTCTCACTTGTCCAGAAGCCCATGACTTTCTTAGCCATGTCATCAGCAGCATCGTCATCTCGCCCATACTTCGGTGCTCTGTTTTTCGCTTTTGCCTGCAGAATCTCATGCCCTTCCCAGTTGTCCTTCAATGCCTGGACCAGCTGCATAAGCGTACATTCTTTTTTATCATACACAAGATACTTGATGGCAAGCAGTGAATCAACCGTGGTTGCATAGGTGACACCTTCAATTGTTGTAAATGATATTTCCGCTCCGCCCTCAGTCACATCCATCCCTTTTACCGCACACCCGTTGACAAGCAGTGACACATAAGGAGTCGGTGCAAAATCAGCTCTCAGTGATTCGCTTTGTTCATACACCTCCACCATTTTTCTGATGATATAGCTGGTCTGTATCGTATAGGCTTCAAAGAATTTATCAAAAGTATCCAGTTGCTCAAGCGAACCGGTGACTGGCCCGTCCTGCTTAGGTTGTATTGTTTTGCCGGTCATTTCATTTGTATAGGGTAACAGGTCTTTCCCGTTATTAAGAACAAGTTCCACCGCTTTCAATAAGTTAAGATTGTTATCCACCGTCCCTGAACGGTCATTACCCACCATGGTGTTCTCAAGACATCCGACAGAAGCATAGTCAAAGACATTATTCACATTAATGAGATGCTCAATTCCTGCTTCTTTTGCTTCACGAAGCATTCCGGCCATGGAACGTTCATCAAAGTTAAGTAAAAAAGGTGCTCCCTGACTCTTTAGTACCATCTCCACTACCTTATCAAGTAACTTCTCAGGTGAATTCCTGTGTAATCTAACGTTAGGTTTTGGTTCCAATATGGGACTCATATCATCAATCATTTCCAAGAGTAAATAAGTCAGGTCATTGGTCATGTCCTTATTGTCTTTTCCAAGACCCGAAAGGTTGAACAGCTGTCCGAATCCTGCTGTGATTCCCTGATTTCCTCCGATACCGATCTGAGCATCATAAACGGTGTTGCAGTGAAACCAGAAACAGCCCAGGATATCTTTCATGAACTCTCTGGTCATTCCGTCCTTTACTGACTGTTCGTAATACGGGTAAAGATACTGATCTAGCCTTCCGAAAGAAACTCCCGGTCCGGGATAGTTCTCATCTGCCATGATCAGCATATGAGTCAGCCAGAGAGACTGTATGGCTTCATAAAAGCTGGTCGCTCCATTCCATGGGACAACCGCAAGATTCGCTGCCATCTGATGGAGCTCACTTTTTCTTTTCTCATCCTTTTCCTCTGCTGCCATTTTCTCGCAAAGCAACCTATATTTCTCAGCCAGCTGGCGTGGCATGGAAGCGGCAATCATCATTGCTTTTAACTGACTTCCTTTTTTCCCTTTTTTATCCTTTATGCTTAATTGACTGTATTTTCTGTCAAGGTCCTCGTACACCTCTTTAAATCCATATTTTAATATCTTCTCATAATCAGGAATCAGATGTCCGCTGGTCGCCCCGGAGTTACCATATCCATGATCATGAAGCCATTTCATCATGGCTCTTGCACCAGTTTTTCCGTAAATCCTTTTATCTCGCTGCTTAGTCTGAGCCCTGGTCCAGCATTTGGAAGTCATCACATTGAATCTGGCACCAGCCAGAAGGTCATCTTTGATGATTTCCTGAGGGCAGTGATTCACCATGACCTCCCTTAAGAAAAATGCTTTTCTTTCAGGAAGTGACATTTTGAAGAAATCACTGTCAAGTGCCACTGTCTGTGCATTCTGGTTATGGGATGATCTGAAAATCTGCTGGAAAGCATAGGTTTCCGGGACGATATAGTAAGTGATTTCATCATACTGGGTATCATAATCTGACCCGGTTGTGAAGCTCAGGTACTCATTGTTCCAGTTCCTGTTCAGCCCTTCAAAATAGTAATCTCTTAATTTCCTGGTTCTTGCAGAGAGATTCTCAGGTTGTTTCATTGCAGCAATCATATTTTCACACTTTCTTAATGCTTTTCATGATGGTCTCACCATGAGCAAGCAGCTCTGCCATCAGTTCACTTGCTTTGGAACTTTCCCTGTTATTGATGGCATCAAATATTTTCTTATGATAATCAGAGACTGTGTTAAGTACATTGTCATACCTGTAAAACTGTCTTGTGAAAAACAGCGACATCGGTTCGAAGGATTTGAGAATGAGAGGATAAACCGCATTGTCTGATGCCACCGCAATGGCATGATGAAATGCAAAATCATTGATGACTATCTTTTCAAGAAGGCCTTGCTGATTTTTGATGTATTCCTTTTCATTGTCTAGGATACCCTGCAACCGCTCAATATCTTCTTTTGTATGGTTGTCTGCAGCTTTGAAAGCACACTCTTTTTCCACCAGCATTCTGGCTTGGAGCACACTCTGAAACAGATTATCATCAATTTTCTCATGATCATATTCCATGATTGACTCCAGTACCTTGATTGTGCCTTCTTTATGATAATCAATCACTTCAGTCCATTTTCTCGGGACAATTTTAATAAAACCCTTCTGTTTAAGTTCAACCATCCCTGCATTGATCACACTTCGGCTGACACCATATAGTTCAGACAGCTCCCTGGCTGTGGGAAGACGCTGTCCGATAGACCATTCCCCTGAAATGATTTTTTCTTCAATCTGCTTAACGAATGTGTTGGTCAGACTATATAATTTACTCATTTTTACCCCCGGTGGTAATACCACCAGAATCAGTATATCAAAAAATAGTCTGATAAACAATATATATTTTAAACTCTAAGGTTTTATTTGACTAATTAAATCCTGTTTGATTTCTTTTCCAAGTAAATAGTACTTCCGGTCCGGATACCAGAAAAAGAGCTCTCCTTTTCTTTCAGTCATACTGGTATAGGTGCCTGTCTCTGCTGTTTTCTTTGGGCCCACTGCAATATCATCTGAATCAAGCAGCTTATATGGCTTCCCGAATTCCAGAAGCTGTCTAGAATCACCGTTAAATTTCCCAATAGATATATAAAGTGGGTTACGATAGTAATTGGCAATATTCAATGACCACTCCTCTGCCCATTGACTGAATCCCATTCGCTCACCAGAGTTATTATGATAAGCAATCAGATAGAGTTCATCACTGATCCTGTAGAGAGGACAAGGTGACATGGGATGTAACACAAATTCACTATCATCTTTAAATCGCAGTGGTGCTGCATCTCTCCATGTATGTCCGTCATCTTCAGAGATGGTATACTGTACATAACCGGTCATCGATCTCATGATACAGAAAAGATGACCGTTTGGAAGTAACACAATGGCCGGTTCCTGTGCGGTTGACATGAATGGAAGCAATTTATTCTGCACCTCAATGCCTTTGTCTTCATCAGGAAGCCATGTTATTTTTATCTCATCCGGTGGTGGATTCTCATCAATATTTTCAAACCGCATGAAGTAGCAGCGGCTGTCCTGATTGACCCAGCGGTTAGGTGTCGGGTCAGTGACATGATGTGCCAGACTTGTGATTAATGTATAGCCTACGAGGTGCTTGTCATTCTGATCTCTGATTGGTTTTTGCCAGACAATCCAGTTTTTTGGATACTTGTGATCAGGATTGTCAAATCTTGAAGAAATCATGGGAAGCGTATGCTCTTGCGACCAGGTGTATCCATTATCATTTGAGTAAATACACCCTAAGCCCCCGCTTCCGCAGTGGTGATTATCATGAACTTCCAGCTGTTTTGTATAGAAAATATATAGACGACCTTTTTTTGAGACTACAGGAAATGCCCAGCTTGCCTGGTGAAAAAGCTCTCCTTTTTTTGTGCCGATGACATAAACTGGCTCCCCCCATTTTCTGCCATCTTCACTTCTTGCGATGACGATATGGTTGTTCCCTGTGCCTTCACATGAACTCTGCGTCCAGATTGCGAGCAGCTCATCACTTAATGGAGCATTGAAGACAAGCATATGTTCATTGTCTCCTGTATAATCTTCAATTCCTTTCGGATCAAAAACCACCACATCAGGATTTGTCCTGAATATTTCTTTATCTGGATCACCCATAGGAATGCCCTCTGCTGATTTCCCATATGGGTAGTTCTCGTTAAGCAACTGTTCTCTGGTATAAATTTTCATTATGTCTCTCCCCTGATTTTCTACCCTGGAATGATGACTGACTGATTTTAATATTATCTATGATAGTTTATGTCAGAATTTTAACTGCAAAATATCCTTTAATCGGTTTTCTGTATCCTGGTACAGTGATACTGGCAGGACTTAAGCAGTATTTCAATGAATACCACAGTTTAAAAGCACCTTGTTTTGTCAGACTGAAGAATGATCTGATCTGGTAATGGTTATTCTCTTTTGCCCAGTCTTCAGCTTGCTTGACCAGCTTGCTTGCAATACCGCATCTTCTGAATTTTATGCTGACTTCTATCAGGTCAATCTGTGATTCTTCAACATGAAAGGGAGATTCTGCCAAAGGTGATGGATTCACAATGATGAAGCCGACCGGTTCATTCATAAAAAGAGCTGCCAGCTTAAATCCATTTTTCCCTTTTTCAAGATATTCTTTAGTCCAGTCGCCAAACGCTCTCATGATTTTCTGTTCGATTTCTTCATTCATCAGTTTGTAAGTAATATCCAGCATAAATCCTCCTGATTCGTTTCATTTATATGTTATTTCGTCATCCATACATAAAAACTATAGGTTTATCTTATCAAACTTATACGCTGATTAAAATACATATTTGATTATTTATCTAAATATCAGTATTTATAGACTGTTTCATACCCTAAAAGCTGATTGTATTCATATAGTGATTTATCATAGCCTCTTTCTCTGACATTTCTGCGATAGGTTTCCATAAAATCTGAAGGGTCGATATATATATCAGATAGCAGATACTCACTTAAGCTGTTAAGTCCAAAACTTGAATTTCCCTCGCTTGTCAAATAAACAGAGCTATATAATGGGCTCTGATAATGAAAAGCACTCTCATCAATTCCCAGAGAGTTCTTAAGGTAAGCAATAGGGTTTGTCAACTTTAAAGTGAAATCAGCAGTGGTATTACTGATATATTCCACATCAAGAATATTTCTAATGCCCATTACCGGTTGAAAGTCATTATTGCTTTCCCCATCGTCATAAAAAATGATAGTCTTGTCATCTACTTTGTAGTCTTTATTTTTAATTCCAAAATATGCATCATTTTTCCCTTCTTTCGTGCCATAAAATAGATTGACAAAAGAAGCAACCGCTTGATCACTGATGGATGTATCAATTGGAAGAGCATAACCAGTTCCATAGGTAATCAGGTCGATGTATTTCTCCTGCATGCTTCCTCTGATCCCTGGGACAAATTCATAATTGTCATTAATCTCATTTGAAGCATTAAAATAATTATTAATCTCGTTTGAGCTTAATGCATTAATCTTTTCAAAATAGTTCTGGAAATCTGCTGAAAGCCTATTGCTGTTTTCAATCATCAGCTCATTCTCCTTCAGGACATTGATATATACGATTGTTTCCAAGGCTTCCTCAGTCAGCAGGAAATCTTCATAAGACATTGTATTTTGGTCATATGAGATGGTTGAAAAAAACATATTGGATGCATAACACCCATTTGCAGCAAAAATATCTTTAAAAGAAAAAAGCATGTAGTCATGATAGTAGGTCAACCCTTTCATCCCGGTCTTCTTATTGACATTAAGAAACAGTTCATACATTTCACTAAGTGTTTCAGGAGTACTCAATGAGAACTGTTCCAGAATTGCTTTTTTATAGTATCTTCCAACAAGTTCAATCTGAAGCACTTTGGGAATCGCCCATATATTTCCCTTGTCATCAGCAAAGGCATATTTTACATAGTCAGGAAGATTCTCGAATGCCACACTTTGATCTAAAATCTCATTTAATCTTTTTATTTTATTATCTCTTGCCAGGTACTGAATTTTATCTGCATATGAACCGATTTCAATCAGTCCGTCTATTTTACTGATTTCAGTCGTTCCATTTAGAAACTCAGTTTCATCATAAAGCCCAATATCTACTAGAATTCCATAAGTATCAAAAATATACTCGCTCCATGGCTTATAATCAAAATTTCCAATGGAATATGGGCCATCACCCCGATCACTCATATAAATATTAATTGGTCCATTAATACTTTCAAGGTCAAGAGTCTCAACATCAAGTGATTTGATTTCTTTTAAGAAATAGCTCTCATTGATCAGGACATTACCGCTTTCTCCACTTAGTGTAATTGTAGGTTCCTCCTGTTTTTTATTGCATGAGAAAAGCAGCATAGAAGAAATGATGATGATAAACAATATTATTTTTCTGATATTCATAGTAACCCCCACAATTTGCATGAACTAAAATTGATAAGCAGCAGTGATGATAATTTTTATGGTAAATTCCCTGTCAGGTAAATTATATAGTGTTATCAATAATAATTCCATATTTTAAATGTAAACATTTTGTGAACAAATCAACCTATTTATATCACTCATCTGCCTGTCACTTGATTTAAATGTTTGTTTATGTGAAAATGATTTTGTGACAAATTTCAAATTAAGGGCTGTGAATGAATGTATTTCTACACGATTGAAAATGAGAAAGAGCTTAATGAAAGTTTTGGCATGATCAGGTATTCAATTACTGAGCCTATTGAAACCCATATGCATCAGTTCATAGAAATCATCTACATTCAAAAAGGTGAAGGCTTTCACTATATCAATGAAAACGAATATGCTGTCAAACGAGGTGATCTTCTATTTATTAATTATGGACAGACTCATTCATTTAAAACTGATACCTCTATGGAAATATATAATCTGATGTTGAAACCCGAGTTCATCAGTGAAGAGCTGATTAGTTCAGCCAATGCCTATGAAATGCTTTCTTTGACCGCATTTTGTGATTTCCAGGAATCTGTTTCTTCTAATTGTCCCATGGTTCGTTTTACCTTAAATGATTTGCTCTTGATTGAAAATCTGATGAATGAACTATACCTTGAGTACACAAACAGAGCAATCGGATACAGCACACTTCTGAGAGCTTACCTGACTGCTATTTTAGCTCATATCTTCAGAAAAATGGCAAATCTGGGAAATGATGATTCGAAACCACAGACAAGAAAAAGCATCATACCCGATGATATGATGGAATATATCGAAAAACATTGTGCCGATAAGCTTTCACTGAATAAACTGGCTGAACAATGCTTTTACAATCCCTCCTATTTCAGTCGTCTTTTCAAGCAATATAGCGGAGTCACGCTGACAGAGTATATTCTAAACAGCAGGATAAAAAACGCCTGTGAACTCTTGAAAACTACTGACTGGTCAATTGATGATATCAGCATGCAGGTAGGATTCAGTGATAAAACCACTTTTTACAAGCACTTTAAAAGTCGTACAGGTAAATCTCCTGCCAGTTTCAGAAAAGATCAATAAAGCAAAATTCAATACAATCATGTAAACAACCCCTATTATTCTCTGAGTTATTTTTGTATATGATGGACTTACAAGATTAATTAAGTGAAAACTTCATAAGGTGGTAAAAAATGATAAAACTGAATAAAAAAATATTAGCTGATAAAATTCATGCCTGCTGGATCGGGAAAAATATCGGAGGTACCATGGGTGCTCCCTATGAAGGTAAAACTCACATGAATGACATTCATGGATTCATCACTCCTAAAGGAGAACCTGTCGCTAATGATGACCTTGATCTTCAGCTGGTTTGGTTAATGGCTATGGAAGTGCACGGCCCCTATCAATTGAATTCTCATGTACTTGGTGAGCATTGGCTCCGATGTATTCCTCCGCACTGGAATGAATATGGAATCTGCAAAGCCAATATGGAATACGGGTTATTACCACCGCTTTCAGGTGAATATGAGAACAGGTGGAAGCATTCAAACGGTGCTTGGATTCGTTCAGAAATATGGGCCTGTATGGCCCCTGGTTTTCCGGATATTGCTATAAGATACGCCATTGAAGATGCGATGGTTGACCATGGCATGGGTGAAGGAAGTTATGCTGAATTATTTACAGTAGCCATGGACAGCGCTGCTTTTGTAATGAATGACATCCGTGAACTCATTAACATCGGTTTGTCAAAAATCCCTGAAAGCTGCCGAATCGCAAGAAGTGTCAATCTTGTTATGGACTCATATGACAATCATCTTGATTGGAAAGAAACAAGAAAACTGCTGGTTGAAGACTGTTCAGATTTAGGATGGTTTCAGGCTCCAGCGAATATAGGGTTTGTGGTATTAGGTTTATTGTATGGAGAGGGAGACTTCAAGAAAAGCATGATTTATGCCATCAACTGCGGTGATGATACGGACTGCACCGGTGCCACAATCGGAGCACTTTTGGGTATTATAAACGGTACAGCTGGCATTCCTTCAGACTGGAGTGAATATATCGGAGAAAAAATCGTGACCATTTCTTTAAATAAAGCCGCATTTCTATATAGCAGACCTGGTTGCCCCAATGACTGTTCAGAACTTACTAACCGTATCATCAAGATAATACCTGCTGTTTTGACAGCCAATCAAGTTAATATGGAATTCACTGATGAGAATAGTCAGTATGAAGCAGGACATTTAGAAATGCTGAAAAACAGAGAATATGCAGAAACATTGTACAATCGCTCAGGTTATTCCTATGATATTGATCTGATGTATGCTATTGCAAGAGTTGAGTTTGGCGATAACCCGGATATTAAACCTTTTGAAAGTAAAAAAGTCACGATTACCTACTATAACCAGACACAACAAAGTCAGAATATGAATTTCAGGTTCATTCTACCTGATGGTTGGAATATTGAAGCAAAACATATGATCATGCTTGAATCAAGAGGTGCCAAACCTGAAATGTGTACTAAGTGGAATGCTTTGATCACAGCGGGTGAAATAACGGTACACATAAATCGTGTTATTATCGAAGTCTCCAGTCACTCTCATCTAGTAACTGGTTATATCCCGATAATTTTTATGGGATAGTATGACACTGAAAGAAATGTGAAACAAACAAAAAACTCAGTAACTATGCATACTGAGTTTTTTGTCTGGTGGAGATGAGGGGGATCGAACCCCTTACCTCTTGAATGCCATTCAAGCGCTCTCCCAAGTGAGCTACACCCCCGACTGTGCTGGAGCTAATGGTGGGAATTGAACCCACGGCCTGCTCATTACGAGTGAGCTGCTCTACCCCTGAGCCACATTAGCACTATTTACTATTATACATAAATTTCTCAAAATAAAAATACCCAATATGAAAAGTTGGTCATTTTTTTATCCTGTTATTTTCTCAACAGTACTTCAGGAAAGCTCAGGAATGCACTTTTTAATAAAAACAGCGGCAATACTGCTGTCAAATTGAATACCTGCATACCTGATGATTTCATTGACTGCTTCACTGATGCTAAGTCCTTTTCTATATGGCCGGTCACTGGTCATGGCATCAAAAGAATCAGCAATAGCAATAATCCTTGCTTGAACAGCAATTTTCTCGCCTGCAAGATTCTGAGGATACCCGGTTCCATCCCACTTTTCCTGATGTTGCAAGACATATTCTGCTATTTCTGAAAATTCATTGGACGAGCTTAATATACGGTAACCAATTTCAGGATGCTTTTTCATTTCTTTCCATTCATCCTGACTCAATTTACCCTCTTTATTAAGGATTTTTTCATCAATCCCTATCTTACCTATGTCATGCATGAATCCTGCAATTCTTATCTGTTTCACAATATCTTTATCATATCCCATTTTTGTTGCCATGATTTCGCAGAGATCACCGACTCTTTTTGAATGAAGCATTTCCCTGTTGCTCTTTTCATATAGAGTGTTCATTATGATATCAATGGTTCTGCTTCTCATGCTTGAGCTTTCATACAGCTTATGCCGGTACATGTCATCCTCTGCATTTTTGAAAACTTCAATAATGCTTTTCCCCATCTCCTTTTTCAAATCATATCCGAATGAAATCGAGACATCAACAGCACCTGTTCTTTCACTATTAGCATGCTCTTTGATCTGATTGATCTTTCTCTCCACATCAGATTCATTTACTTTTGGTAAAATCATGATAAATTCATCACCTCCAAGTCTGGAGGCAATGTCGTCTGACCTGCAAATGCTTTTTATTGATTCAGCAGCTTTTATTAACAGCTCATCACCCATTTTATGTCCGAAAGAATCATTTACCAGTTTCAGACCATTAACATCAGCCATTACTAATGCAATAGGCAAATTTTCTGCAATGTCCTTTTTTTTCAGTTCCTCTTCAAAATATCTTCTGTTATATAGTCCGGTTAAATGGTCATGATAACTTAAATGCAAAATTTCTTCCTGAGCTTTTTTTCGTTCGGTGATATTTCTGCTGACACCGACTGCTTCGATGTCGCCATCCTCATTATAGCGGTACCTGGCAGATATTTCTACCCAGATTGGATCACCGTTTTTACAGAACTGTTTGATTTCTGCAAAGTACACCTTATGATTATCAGGATGTGCAATAAACTCATTCAAACTCCTTTTTATTTCTGATTCAATTGACAGAATTGATTCAGCATCGATGGAATTATGAATATTTTCCTTCATGGCTTCTTCAGCTGTATATCCTCTTAGATGCACAATTGATGGACTGATATATGAATATCTGTCTTTTGTGAAGTTATAGACCCAGATGACATCTGAGGCGTTTTCAGTCAGGAGTCTGTATTTTTCCTCACTGGCTCTCAGGTTCTCTTCATACTGCTTATGCTTGGAGATATCTATCCCGATTCCTGCAATGAACTGTTCCCCGTTAATATAAATTGAGCTTGCAGCATAATACATGTGAATCTTAGTTCCGTCTTTTCTTTGAAGATATGCTTCAGTATCTCCAAGCCCTTCGGTCAATGTTTTTGAAATCCCTTCCAAAACTGCTTTCTGGCTTTCCTCATCACCTTTCACCCAATCTAAAATGTGCATATTGGCCATTTCTTCAGCAGTATAGCCTGTGATCTCTTCATGATTTTTATTCCATCTCACAAGTCGAGACTGATCATCATAGAGAAAAATAATACCTGGAATACTTTTAAAAATAGCATCCATCACATTTTTTTCATTTGATAGCTCAGACTCGATTTTCTTGTTATATGAAATATCCCTGATGAATCCTCCGACTCCGGTTTTATTGTTGTTTAGTTTAACAGGGAATTTTCTGGCTTCAAACACTTTACCTTCAATGATTTCCTCTGAAATATTCACTCCTTTATTTGCCAGCGCAAGCATATCAGCCTGTCTGCAGCTTTTTGCATAGTCGAACGGCATCAGTTCAAAATCACTTTTCCCGATTATCTCATCAATATCTTTACCAAAGAAATCAGCCAGTTGCCGATTTGCCACAATATGCTTATACTGTTCATCTTTTAGATATATCATATCTGTGCTGGTATCAATGAAAGTCTGATAGAGGCTTTCATTTTCCACCAGCTTTTCCTTTATTCTGTTTCGCATGATAGTCATGCCCAGCTGTCTTGTGAAAATCTTTGCAATGTTGTCTTTATCAAAAAGAGTATCTTTGTCCATGGTGATTATAAAATCCCCTAGTATGACATCCTTGCATATAATCTTAATTAGAATAAACTCACCTGTATTAAACAATTTTTCAATGAGAAATAAAAGCGGTTTTGCAATAATATGTGATGCAAAATCCGTCAGATTTGAAAAGCGAATGATTGTGCCTCTCTTCACTTCATCAGTAGTCACTTCATGATAATCCCATTTTTTCCCGTCAAGCTGGAATCCGAGTAAATTCCCTGCGGTTTTTATCATGGTTCTGTCTCCTGATAATGCTTTTGCTGTGAAACTTTTTCCATTCTCATCAAACAGGTTAAACACAACGATTTTAGCTTCCATCAGATCCAGAAAGTCATCACAGACTTTCTGGTAATCAATTTCTGTCTGATCCATCTGCAGAAAATCATCAGATGCTCTAACCAGTTTTTCGAGTGTAGACAATCTTTTTTTCTCATGACTGATATCAGTGAACTGCATAAGATAATAATTTTTCTCAGTAGAAAACAGATTGACCTGAATCCATATTCTTCTTGATTCAATAAATTTTTCAAACTCTATCCTGTCATTAT
>JAFGUQ010000174.1 GCA_016938455.1 Clostridia bacterium | reverse complement strand
TTTAGAAAGTAGCGCTTATAACATGATTGAAAAATTGGTGAAAAATAAATCTGATTAATTATTCCGCTCTGTTAGGTCCAGTAACACCTTCAAAAGATCGATCCAAATAATGAGGCTTTTTTCATCATCTTTCTCTCCGGTCTGCTCACTTGCAGCTTTGGCGGTAGTTTTGATGATACCTTTTATATATGAACCCGATTCTGATGAGACCTCAGTATCCAGATATTCAACATCTGTTTCCAGTACCTGCATGACATTATATACGTCGTCAACGATGACCCCGATATTTTCCCCACCTGTGGCTTCGGATGCAAGGACAATAATTTTTTTGCTAGATTCTGCTGATTCTTCAGGAATATCCAGTACTTTATAAATATTGAGAATATTTGTTATTTCACCACGCAAATTCATAATCCCCCTGAGATATTCGGGTGAACGAGGAATCGAGGTAATTGTCATCATTTCAACAATTTCCCTGACAATATTGATATTAATTGCGTATCTCTCAGTTCCAAGTTTAAATTCAACAATTTCAATTGTCTTTGTTTTAGCTGGGGAAATTTTCTGATTTGGGATCGAAGCAGATTCGGTCCTAGAATCCTCCGATTTTTTAGGTATTTCAATCTCTGCAGACATTTCAGTAGAGGTGGGAGTTATATCACTATTTTCAATTGGAACCTGAATTTGAGTTGTCTCTTCAAAATTACAAATGTTAATCATTTTATTTACCTCCTCTTGCAATTCTTCCACTCTGTCAATCTGCTGGGTAATGTCATAAAACATAAATATATGCTGACCTATTTTTTCCATCGCTATCGGAATATCATATTGTCGGAGGATATGTCTACCTGTAGGGAAATCAATTATGACTTCTGCATCTCCGAATGAATTTTCATTACAGATCTCATAGAGTCCCTGATCATTTTTTTTCTGGACCCCAAAATCACTGTAATTCATTGAGACTATCATTTCCGGATCTATTCCGCACAGTTTAGCGAATGCATTATTTGCCTGTACGATTTGAAAATCGGAATTTAAGATGATTAAGGGTAAAGGATTGTTCTGAAAGAAGGAATCATTCATTAGCTGCAAATCATTTCCATGTATTAATTGTTGAGTAAGTTCTTTTTCGGTTTTCAAACGTGGAGTGATATCCTGTAGAATGAATAATACAGAGGTAACTTCATCATTTTCATCAACAATAGGAGATCCTGATTTCTCAATATATTGTTCAGTATCATTTCCGGTGATGATTTTGACCTCTGATGTCAGCTGTTTTCTGGTATCAAGAACTGCGTCAAATTCTTCCTCCCGGATCAATGGTGCACCAGGTATACCATCATCAAAGGGGATATCTGAGTCCTGAAAAGACTGTACTAATTCATCATATGCATGATTTGAAAAAAGAATCTGGTGAGATTTGTCAATGACAATCACCGAGCTGGGATAATTTTCAAGAATAATTGATTTATTTCGATTTAATTTTTCATCATTCTCCAGTTTCCCATAGAGGTGGTGAATCTTTGAGATGACTGGCTTCCATACCGGGTCAGCTGGTTCTTCATCAATCCTCCCTGAAAAATTTCCCTGTGTGCCCTGTTCAAGCAGATCCTGAATGTCCTCTCTTATAGATTCACCCGAATCGATCTGATCTTCATTTTTCACGCCTTCATCTTCACATACATCGATAAAAAGAGCTTTTCTACCAAGTTTCTCAGTCATAACTATTCTCCTTTTGCAGCGTTTCTGATCTGGTTTTCTGAAGATTTCTTTTCATTTAGTTACCTCTTTCTTTCCAACTAAAGACATCCTGAGCAATTCTTTCATATGCCTCAGCGGCTTCACAGTTGGGTGAAAAATGAGACAGGGGAAGGCCCGCTTTTTGTGCCTTAAAAATTTCCCAGCTGTATGGAATACGGTAGATGCTGTCAAAATATTTTTTTACCTCTTCTTCAAATTCTTCCATTAGCATCTGTCCTTCATTCTCTCCCTGAAAACGTTTTTTAAATGACAACCGGTAAATAAATGATTTTAGTCCGGATATTTTTGTCATATCTGATGGAAGCCATTTTGTAAGGATGGCCATATCTGTCGTGATCTTCTCTCCAATCTGTTCTTCAATATCTGAAAATATTGTCAAAAGTGATTTTAATCCGTTTAGGGCAAAAATACCTCTATCAAAAGTGACGATGGTATAATCTGACGCAACAAGGCCATTTATGACGAACTGCCCCATGCTTGGTGGCGTATCAACAAGAATGAAGTCGTAATCGCTTTTTATAGCCTGTAATATAATTTTAAGAATATGTGTTCGATTATTTATTTTGTAGAGAAATGGTTCAACTCCAACCAGATCAAGTGTAGAGGGGGCGAGATCAATTCCTGACTGAGTCTGAATGATAACATCTTTGATATTTGTTTCCGGGTACCCTTCAAATCCATTCATAAATACGTCATACATACTGAGCTGAAGTGAATTAGGATTCACACCCAGACCCGATGTTGCATTGGCTTGAGGATCTATATCAACTATTAATACATTACAGCCCATTTTCTGGAGATAACCTGAAATATTAAGGCAGGATGTGGTTTTTCCCGTTCCACCTTTGTGGTGTGGAAATGTTATGATTGGGATTATTTACACCTCAAACAAATTATTCTCTAATTAGATTTTAAGGTATCCATGATGGAA
>JAFGUQ010000173.1 GCA_016938455.1 Clostridia bacterium | reverse complement strand
GAAAAGAACTCACCTTATATTGCCATAACAAAAGCTGCTGTATTGAGAAACATGACAGGACTGAAGCTATTGGAGACCTTTATTACTGCGGGATGGGGTATGAACAAGTTCAAAGGACAGGTTGATATAGCCAGGCGGTTTGAAGGCATTTTTGGCTCAATTACTGTCAAGCCACACAAGGATTTGAGTATCACGTTCGAAAACGACGGGTTTAATTTAAACGCAGGTGCAGCTTATTCATACAAGAAGTTTGCCTTCAAAATTTCATATGTTGCCATTGAAGAACAGGAAAATAACAGAATTGGACTTTCAGTATCTTATCTTTTTGATAAATATGCAGATCCTAAACGCAGCTGGCTGGACGATGATATGTCATCCAAGGAATCGGAGATTATCAGATCACCTTTTACAGGCAGAGAGATTAATGCTAATGAAGACCTTTTGGAAGAACTGAAAAAATTGAGAGAACAACGAGAACAAGCCCAGAAAGTTCTGGATGATTTGAGATATCAGCTGCAAGAAATGGAAGAAGAGACAGAGTAAAAGAAGTTCATTTGTAAAATGAATAGCATAAACTATGTTAATTCTTTGTCTAACAGGTTGTTTGAAGTTTATGTGCTTAATTACAAAAAAGTGAGAGCTCAATGAAAAAAATGATCCTGATATTAATGATAATTATTTCCTGTCAGTTTGTCAATTCTCTGTCAGCACAGTTGAGTGAACTTGATAAAAACCAGATTATAAGTGAGATTCATGAGTTGATTATCCGGAACTCGCAAAATCAACCTCAGAAATTCACCGCAGAACAGCTTCTGGACAGGAATCAGGTAAAAAGCTCAATTCAGAAGGCTATCAAGAGTAATAATACGGGTCTGGCCATTGATTATTTCATTTTCTATTCTACAATCTTAGATACTCTCGTCCTCAACCATCCTTTGGTTGCCAAAGAAATCACATATAACTTAAGGGACGTGTATCAGAATATTCCTTCCATTTCAGAAAGATTATCCTACTATTCCAGTATGACAGATTATTACATGGGTTTCTATGACAAGGCTGAGGCAGAAATCTTGTTATATATGGCCAAAAATCCCAATGCTGCATTATCTTCAGATCTTTTCACCTTGATTATCAAAATTTATCTGAATTCAGGCAAAGAACAGCAGGCATTGGAATTGATTGAGAACAGAAGTATTCCTCTAAATGACGAACAGAATTACTTGGCAGGACAAATCTGTTATTCACTGCAAAGGGATGATCTGGCAGAGTATTATTTCCAACGGGTCACCACTCAGGATTACATGGTAGAAGCCGGCAAAATGATGGCAT
>JAFGUQ010000172.1 GCA_016938455.1 Clostridia bacterium | reverse complement strand
TTATTATAAAATTCATTTAAAATGATTCCTGCCATGCCACTCCATCCCTGAAGGAGTGATCCTCTTCCCGACACGGGATTATAATACTCAACTGGTGTAAACCAGCCCTGGCTGATGGAATAAGTGAACCATCTTGTTAAAGGATATTGATAATCAAGGTGACATTTTTTCTTGGCATAGGCATATAAGCAGGAAAGATACGGCCAGTCACTTCCGTTATGATAAATATAATCTTCACTCGACTTTTCAACCAGGTGTTCCTTATATTTGTAAAAAGGAAATACAGACATCACACCCCAGTCGCCGAAAGACTGGCGAACATTATTCCCGGTCTCAAGAAGCGCTTCCATTTTCTTAAGCATCATCAATTTCCTGTCATCATCAGCTATATCAAATATGACTGCTAATACAGTATCTATGGATAGATGGTCTTCAAGATGATTTGAATCACGGTAGTTGATATAATAACCAAGATGATCATCCCATAAACAGGTATTGATGCTTTCTTTTATTTCATCTGCCTTATCTTTATACAGCTGCCCGTTTTCACCTGATATATGAAGCATCTGTGACATGCATAGCACTGACTTATATAGAAGGCATTGTATATAGGTGACATAACCCACACGGTACACATTATCAGCCCAGTCATGTCTGTTGAACGGTTCTCTTGCAAGTAAATTATTTTCATCTAAATTCCTGATCAGATGATTGCTGATGCATCTCATGATATCCATCACCGATCTTCCATCAACGATGACGTCCAGAATCCCAATGTCATTTGTCTTTTCAATATAGTCATTGACCAGAATGATATAGAACATGGGTGAATCAATATGGTCAGGCCAGAATTTTTCACCAGTAAAAGTGACGGCACTGGGGCATTTACCAAATTCGTCAACACCTTTTGAAAGTGTCAGAATCTGTTCTTTGACAAGTGAAGGAACAATGTCAATAACAGGAATACAGGTGAAGTAGCTGTCTCTGTAATATGTCCTTGCCGGAGTCTGGTAATTTATTCCAGCAAAAAAACCTTTGAATCCGTCAATGCTCTTATATGAGCTGAGGCAGCAGTTTAAAGAACTGACTGCCATCGCTTTAATCATTTCACTGTCTTTTATATCAAAAGATGAGATCATTTCAATATATTTTTCACTGCAGGCATAGTATTCATCGAATCTTTTTAATCCCTCCATGACATTGAAACTGGTTTCTTTATCAAAACAGGCACTAAAAACAAGACATATTCTTTCATTGACTGATGATTTGTTTTTATGAACTGTATAGTGATACCCTGCACCTTCGATTTCTCTTAATATGATTGAATCGCTGCAGGCTATGTTAATACTGTAGTGGTCTGCTATTTTACTTTCTATTGATAAGCCGTTTTGACTCTGTTTCACAGTGATGTATTCTGCTGTATCTGACTTCTTGAATGCGTCGGCATGACAAAAGAGTTTGAATGCACTCAAATCAATCAGATAACCAAAATTGATATCCACTTCCATGTTGTCATTCCCGGATATTTGAATCTCTGTAAAAATGGCATTCGATTTTTCATCTGTGAAATTCTTTGTCAATATTGTAATGTCATCAAAACTGTATATGACATCCTGATTTTTACCGATCATCGTGACTGATTTCCCACCATCAAAAGGAATAGTGGTATTTTCCAAGGACAAGTTAAGATAGAAGCTGTTGTCTACCAGAACGTTGCATCTGTTAGCAATTGAATATTGAGAAATACATGCTTTGCCATCAAATTGAGCCATTATTTTCTCATTGGCCACATTGTAATACACTTTCTCAAAGTTTTTAGCTCGGGTTATTAATTTGCCATTCTCAAATCCTGTTATCATTGTATTCCTTTCATCAAGTTCACTACAATCGGGCAGTCTATGATAACGGGTCTGTTTCTGATATCATAAACTGCTAAATCAATGGCTTCTTCTTTCTTCATATCACCATCAATATTAATATTGATGACTACATTTTCTTCATATGTCTTTACATGGAATGCAGTTTTTGTAAACATTCCAGCCTGGTAATCAAATGTTTTCCCGTCATCATCAAATATCTCCTGAGTGAATTCACTTTTTAACGGAGAAAGAAATATTTTGTAGCTTGTCCGGGTACTGTTTTTATTATTGAATGTCATCTTTTCTTTTACATATGGAATCACACAACCGGCCTTGACAAAGACAGGAACCGTTGCCTCCAGCTGACAAGATACATATAGCGATTCTCCTCCGATATGATAAGCGCCGTCACTGTATTGATACCATCCTCCATCACTGCCGGGAAGAAGTGTGACTTTACCATTCATTCCTCTGTCAAAAATATTCACGATAAAAAGATTTTCACCTACCATATATTCATCCGCTTCAAAATCATATTCAGGATAGTTATAAAAAACCGGTTGTATAATAGGCTGGTACAATTCATGTGATTTATACAGTAAATCATAAAAATATGGAATCAGGCTATATCTGAATTTTATAAGATCTGAAACAACATCCACGATATCTTCAAACATCCATGGTTCGTTGACACTATTATCATCATTCCAGGAATGGATGGCAAAGCGAGGCATGAAAATTCCATGTTGAATCCATCTGATGAAAAGCTCCCTGTCAGGTTTTTGTCCTGAAAAGCCACCAACATCATGCCCGAAGTTATATATTCCTGCAATGGATAAGTTAATCCCCATTTTGTGATTATACCGCAATGTTTTAAAATCCGTGAAATTATCTCCGGTCCATGTCTGTGCATAGCGTTTCAATGCCTGATTTCCTGATCTTGAAATGAGATAAGGGCGGTGTTCTGGTGAATACTCAATCAGTGCTTCATAAGAAGCTTTTATCATCAGAAATGCTTGAACAGGCCTTATTTTACTTAATGCCACTTCATTTCCAAATCCATGACATACGGCCTGCTTACTCCAGATTTCATACTCATTGTTATCATTCCAAATCGAAGTGATGCCCACATTTAAAAGTGTTTCCTTGATTTTTGTTTTCCACCAGTCATAAGTGATCTCATTAGTGAAATCAAGATAAGAACAGTAGTCGTCCCAGAACTGGGCCACCTCAGCTTCACCTTCGTTATTCCTAATGAACATGCCACGATTTTTAAGCTTTTCATATAACGGATGACTCAAGAGCAAGGCAGGTTTGACATTGGCACAAAGCGATACCTGGTATGAGTTATAGAAATCTGACAATCTGGTGATATCAGGAAACTTCTGCCGGTTCCAGTGAAAAACATGCCGTTTATCACCAATCGAGGTGTACCCGCTGGATAATTGAAAAGCATCACATAAAACATCAAAATGCATGCATTTTTCCAAGAACCCAGCTACTAATTCCTGAGCATTGTCACTGTCTGTATAACTCATGGTTGACCCTAAATAGCCAAGGCTCATTTTAGGAAGAAAAGCAGGTTTCCCAGTAAGCCAACTTGAATTTCTGACAACCGTTTTCAGATTCTCTCCAGCGATGACAAAATAATCCAGTACTTCACTTTCATTTCTGTAATAACGGTAATCACCGTGATAATTATCAATTTCCCTGCCGAAATCAAAGTAGCCGCAAGAATAGGTGTCATATAAAAGTCCGGTAAAAAGATTGTGTTTATTTCTTGTGATATAAAAAGGAAGATGCTTGTATAAGGGATCGCTGAATTCAGCATCATATCCCATGCTGTCTATGGTATCAATAAGAAATCTCCGGTTGTTTTGAATGATGTTCCCTGTTTTCTCCCCGACTCCAAAGCAGATGTCTGATTTCTCCCGCTGTATATAATGAAAGCTTCCTTCACCAAAGCAATGGTCAAGATTATAGGCTTGAGTTTTTCTGTCGCTATATAACTCCAACCAATCATTATTGCAAAGAAGAAACCAGCTTAGTGTAAACCCGTTCATATTGATAATCACCATTAATTTTTTTGTTTTTATCATGCATTGATTCTTTTCTTCAATGAATTCATACTCAGGGAGTGAGTATCCTGATAAATCACTCTTTTTTCTTCCATGATTAAGATCAGTTTCATTGCCAGGTGAAATCAGCCATGTCAAATCATCACTGACTGAATTTCTGCTGATATGAACCCTGAATATATCCTCTTCCAGAACAGATATCGCTGCATAAGTTCCTTCGTATTCAAAAGTAATGATATTGTGTGTATGGCTCAGACATACAAAGTCATAATTTTTCTTTATCATTGCTCTTCTCCCTGTTTTTATTATATAGATATGCATAAGAATTAACATTTCGAAAATTGCTTGAAATATTGTTAATATTGCTATAATATGTTTTGTAAGGAGAAAAAAAGAATGTACAATTATCTCGAATATCCTGTTAATGAATTGGATTTGAAAGAACCTTTTTATATCTATCATATCAAGCAAAACCAGGTTCAGGATATCTATATGCATCATCATGATTTTTTTGAGGTGTACCTTCTTCTGCAAGGCGATCTCGATTATATTGTCAATGGATACAAGTATGAGATAAAAAACGGTGATTTGATTGTATTACTTTCAAACCAGCTTCACAGGCCCATATTCAAAAACCAGAATCAGACCTATGAGCGGTATGTATTATGGATTAAAAAAGATATCTTCTCTATTGAAAATTTAAAAAGCAACGAAAATACAGCTTATATCAAGCATCTCAGTGATGTAGAAAGGTCCGCAATAATCTCTATATTTGATATGCTTAAAATGCAGGTCGACCAGCAGCACAACAAAAAAAATCAGGATATAGTCAATAAGTGTATCGATCTGGTAGCTTCTCTGATCAATCAGATTTATTCTGATTATAAACCGATTGAAACCTCCCTGAACAATGATGGTCTTCAAGCAGCACTTGATTATATTGACAGAAATGCCTATCAGAAAATCACTCTTGATGAACTAAGTAATATATCCCATATCAGCAAATATCACTTATCAAGAAAATTCAAGGAAAAAGTCGGAACTAATATTTATCAGTACTGTATCAAAAAGCGACTTCTCCTGTCCAAAAATCTGATCAGTCATCATCTTCCGATGGCACAGGTTCAAGAACGATGCGGTTTTTCAGATTACGCCAGTTTTTACAGAGCATTTAAAAAAGAGTATAAAATTTCACCCAGAGATTACCTGAAAAGACATGAAAAAGCATAGTAATGTAAAGCTATTTTTAAGTATTTTTCAATCTTTCAAAAAAGGATTTGTTCGATATTCAGTTCATTATCTACTTACCACTTCCTATATGTTTCTAAGCCACAATGCAGGGTCATGTTTAAAACGTTCACAAGTTTCAACGAATGTAATCAGTCTTTGTTTCTCGGCAGATATGCCGTATGAAATGCGCTCCGCTGCTTTGATAACCATCCATTTTGAAAATCTCTGCCAATCAATGTCTCTTTGTTTCATGAATGCTTTTAAATATGCACTTGCGAGCAGGCCACCTGAAAACTTCATCATTGCATGCTGAACAGGGTTAATACCTGGAAAACGCGGAACATTCTTTAGAATCAGATATGTATGAGCTACATCTGATAACAAGTCTCCTTTATATGCACCAAACCAGTCAATCACATAGTTTTTACCATCCATCTGAAGAATGTTTCCTGGATGGAAATCACCATGGCATAGTTCACTCCCCTCAGGCAGTTCATCAATTAAGTCATATATGAAAGCTTTCATATTTGGTTTTAGTAAATCAGTATTTCCTGTTAAAAAACACGCACGTGCCTTGACTGACTTTAGGTTATTAATTGATCCGTTTTGTGCCAATGAAAGATGAAGAGAAGCAAGCTCCTCAGCCTTATTGAAAATACTCAGCGGGTGCTTTCTTAAATCAGTCAGCATTGAATCTCCATAGATCCTTTCTACAACCACCGCCGGTCTTCCTTCAATAGTCAAAAACTCAAATACTTCAGGTACATTAACAACCGTATCGCTTAACGATTTCATAATGACGACTTCGTTTAAAAGAAGTTCATTATCTAGAGGGTTTCTTAAAACCCTCAATACTTTATTTTCTTCATATAAATAAATTTCTGCCTGGCACCCTTGTGCAAATAACTTGAAATTCTTCAATGATTTCGTTTCAATATTGTTTTTCATTTCTGCTCCTAACAATAAATAAATAATTTTCATTATGTCTGTTTAATTTTTAGTTGATAATTTTTCAAAGGTTTTTCTTTCCAGCATGCTTTTGGGCAATCTTTATGGCTTCAAAAAAACTGTGCTTAATAGATATTGCCTGACTGGGACATGCTTTTTGACACAAACTGCAATGAATACAGTTTTGATCATTTTGCGCTTGAACAACATGCTCTTTAACTGAAAAAACATTCATCGGGCAGACAGTTGTACATAATCCGCAAGCTACACATGCTTCATTGACATTAACAAAGTGTCCTTTAGGTACATCACTTAAATCTTTTGCATATTGAGGTAATATCTTAGTGATGAACCTCATTGCTTTTCGTTCATCATTTTCATTTGGTTTACCTTTGTTACCACCATTGATAATGATAAACGGACCGGTGCAGTCAAATCCTTTTGATGAAAACTCTCCAATGATTTCAACATTTCTTTTTTTCAGCACTTCCATAAGAGGGACATGATACCTTCCTAAAAAAGGTGCGCCATGCGTTGAAAATATAAAGGTTTTTTGCTCAGCATTTAATTGCCTGCCTATTTCCATGATTCTAGGATGATGTGATGTGAAATATATGCCAGATCCAAGTCCCACTACTTTAAACTTTGATAAGTCCATAGTCAGTGCTTGCTGAGCACTCACTATTTCACAGTTGATGGTAAATGCCATCGCTTTCGCTAATTTCATTGTATTTCCATGATAGATGGTTTCGCATATGATTATTGCTTCTTGATTCATTTTAATCTCCTATCTGTTTAAAACTTTCTTGTTTGTCTAATCTTCAATAAGTACATAGTATTTATACCGTTTTTACAAAAAGATGTCGCCAATCTAAAGATAGGTTTTTGGTTAGGGATATGTAATTTTGCTGAATTTTATTCTTTTCTCTTAAAATATTTTCAATTTTCCCTTTGATTTTTTGATACAAAAAACTGACATAGAAATATGTCAGCTTTTTGGTACCGAAGGAGGGACTCGAACCCTCACGAGTGTGACCTCACTGGATTTTGAGTCCAACGCGTCTGCCATTCCGCCACTTCGGCACGTATAAAATATCTTAACACAATACACTCAGTATTTGCAATACATAAATTCCAAAAAGTAGCTATCAGTAAAACTGTATTAATAACGTGACTATTTTATAAGGTTGTGTATTAAATATGACAGTATTGTCTTTAACAGTGATTGTATCTCCCTGCAAAACAAGCTTCTCATTAATATCGACATAGCTCGCATTTTTTACCTTTTTATCAAATTGCAAGGTGCTTAATCCCTCTTTCCCTTCTGTCTCATATACTCTTATAACCATATGGTCTGCTTTTTCTTCATCATCGGACATTTTCAATGAAGAAACAGCGACATGCCGGCTGTCAAGAGACAGATAGCTTTTACTTAAGGGTAACATTCCTTCATGTTTTGTTCCTGACAGGAAAATAAGCGGCTGGTTAAACTCCATTGCTTTTTTAATAGCAGATAAGTGATCATCGGGTTTTTCAACGATAGAAATGCCTAATCTGAAATGATGAATCCCGAACTCAGGATATGGATCAGGATCATATGAACTTCTTAATAATGTGACAGACAGTGATTGGTCAGTTCCTCTGAAACCATATTTTGAGTCTGTGACAATCATGAGGCTACTTTTTTCTTTTTCTTCCGGTATCATCATCCCCCAGCTGTTTGCAGGAACATCTCGGTCCATCTGTACTCTTTCTATCGTCCCAAATGGAATGTCATATTTGTATTGATGACATTTTTCATTAAAAGGCATATAGAAGCTTAATTGAGGAATCAGACTCCCTTTCTTACTGATTTCCTGCCAGTCACATTCTACTTGAAAGACAAGTTCACTGCTTCCTTTTGCTAAAGATACTTTTACATTTATTTTAGAGTTTCTGAAATTCATTTCATAGCAGATCCACTGCATCAATGCTTCTTTGTTTATCTGACTAGATAAAATCCTGACATTTTCATTCAAATCTGCAATGGTGACATAACGTCCAATTACCCATGCTGTCATCCCTTTCTTGTCATCTTCGTCAATCAGTCTGAAAATCCCTGATGGCTGATTGGAATCCACTTTCTCCTGATTGGTTTTCTTGTCAAATAGAGAAACAACAGCCATGTTCATGGAATTGAATGTGGCTTTCATGTTTTCATTTTCAAGAATATAACAGTTAATTGATGAGTTTCTCCAGTCGTCAGGGAAGCCGTCAGTATCAACAGGTAATCCCATATCATCTTCATCCAGAAGATAAGTATCATAGCCATATGGCGGAACATTCACTTCAATGAACACTTTAAAAAAGTTGTGAGCCCAGTAATGTCCGATTGGTGACTCCACTTTCTTAGGACCTTTCATTAACTGATGAGTTATCACTTCAAGCTTGCTGTTTCTCATGCTTATTCGGTTCTGATTGCCAGGCCAATCCCATACTGTCAGTTCCACCACTTCTTTTCTCTGATAAGATGACGGATTAAAAACATGGAATATTCTCTTTTTCCCACGTCCTCTTTCTGTCTGCGGAACAGAAAAGTCCTTGATAGCATAACCGACACCTGCCCCTTCAGAAATAGTATCAGCAATATCATCCTCTACGGTAATCAATGAATGAGTATCAATATCGGAGGCAATTAATCTCAATGCATTACTGATGGATGTATTTGCAGCAGCCAGTACCTGTTGAAATTGGCCCAATGCATATTCTCTGGTATCAATCACACCTGAACCGGGTAAAATATCATGGAAATGATTGAACAGCACTTTTTCCCAGGCATTCTTGAACAGTTCCTTACTATATTGACCACTTGAAAATGTCGAAGAGATGGCATTGAATGTTTCCGCTTCAACCATTTTACTCTCGCTGATTCTGTTAGCCATTTTGATTCTTGACTGTGTGGTATAACAGCCTTCAAAAACAAAATTCAATTCGCTTTCCACTAATGGGAATTTTGATTGCTGTTTTTCGATGATTTTAAAATATTCAATCAATGTTCCGAATCTGATACTTGGAAATACAGGCCAGGTATTCATTTCAATGATTTTTTCAATATCTTTTCTTGTGGGACCTCCACCGTGATTCCCTACACCGTATACTTTTAACATGGTATCGATAAAATGATCATGGCAGAATGCAGGGACTTGATATGCCATGTCAGGTTGAATGTCAGAATTATACCAGTTAGGTTCTTTATATACCAGTATTTCGCTTTCTGAAGGAGACTTCCAGCGGTAAATTGAATGGCCGTTATATCCTCTGCAGTGATAATAGTATTTGACTCCTCCTGAAGTGACTATTTCAGGCACGTTGATATTGTGCCCGAATGTGTCAGGTTCAAAATCTATTTGAAGTGAATCAGGATCAATATCAAATAGATCTGAAAGATATTTCTTTGTATACAGGATATGCCTTGCAAGGCTTTCACCGTTTGGCATGTTCTTGTCTGTCTCTACCCAGGTAGAAGCAGTCAGTTCCCATCTTCCCTCATGTATTCTCTCTTTTATTTCTGCAAGCATCATGGGATCATGTTCCTCTACAATTTTATAGACTGAAGCCTGAGACTGAGAAAATGTGAATGCAGGATATTCCTTCATCATGGTAAGCATTGTCCGGAAAGTATCCAGTGTCACCGCAACAGTTTCTGCCATCCCCCACATCCAGTTCATATCTATATGTGCATGTGATACACAGATCATCTGAAAACTTTTCGCTAAATCAGCAATGGGTAAAATGATTTCTTCTGCCTGTTTTGCAGCTGCATTGGTCAGCGATCCTTCTTTTTCATGAGAGTCAAGAATTAAGTCAAGTGCTTTATTAATTAAATCCTCATATTTATTTTCATGGACAACTGACAGATTATTGGCATAATATAATTGTGAAATAATCCGCTCTCCCCAGTAACCATTCACTTTACTTTTAAGTTCATTCAGTTTTATTTCTACTGTATTCATCCTCTTCACCCCGTCATTTCATGTCGATAAACTGTTAATTACCTTTATATAATATTATAGCTGAAATACAAAGATAATCCAGTACTTGAGTAAATATGTCATTGGAAATATCAAAAAAAAAGAGCTGCCATGCAACTCTTTTTTAAATTGAATAATCTCTATTGTTTATCTTTTTTAAAGCATATGAACCAGTCAAGACAGTATTTCCCCTCTTCTTTTGACTCCACTCTGTCTTTTGCTGCTCCGCATGAACCTGGAGGCGGTATGATGACATCATCACCTGGCTGCCAATTCGCTGGAGTGGCAATTTTATCTCTGTCAGCTCTCTGAAGAGCAATAATCAATCGCTTGATCTCCTGCATATTTCTGCCTGTGGTCAGCGGATAATAGATGATGGCTCTGATAATAGCTCTGGGGTCAATGACAAACACAGCACGAACTGCCTGTGTAGTAGATTCATTGGATTGAATCATTCCGAATTTTCTGGCAACATTCATGCTGATATCTTCAATTAACGGGAAGTTAACTTCAACATCTTTCAACCCTTTAAAAACTATTTTTTCTTTAATTGTTCTTAGCCAGGCAATATGGGAATATAAACCGTCAACAGACAATCCTATCAGTTCGGTATTCAAGGATTTAAATTCCTCATGCATACTGGCAAATGTGATGAATTCAGTTGTGCAAACAGGTGTGAAATCTGCAGGATGGCTAAACAATACCACCCATTTCCCTTTATAATCTCCAGGAAAATTTATTTCACCCTGAGTTGTTTTTGCTTTGAACTCAGGTGCAATATCTCCAATCAAAGGCATTCTCATTACTTTTTCTTCTTCCATAACAGTCTCCTTTCAAATTATTCGTTTTTTGTTTTATCCCTTCTTTAATTATACTCCTTTTTTTAAAATAAAAAAAGTTTCAGCACTGTATTTAGGGTATAATAAAAAATATCAATTAGAGGAGATAATGAAATGAGTAAAGAAATAATGTCAAGTATGAATGCCCCAGGTGCAATCGGCCCTTACTCTCAAGCTGTTAAATCAAACAACTTTCTGTTTACATCAGGTATGATTGCTATTGATCCCCAAACAGGGATTTTAAGCACTGGAGATATAAAGGAACAGACCACTCTGGTTCTTAATAACCTGAAAGCACTTATTGAAGATTGCGGTTCTACATTGGAAAATGTTGTGAAAACCACCTGTTTTATAAAAGATATGAATGATTTTGGAAAGATGAATGAAATCTACGCAAAATTCTTCACATCTTCCTTCCCTGCACGTTCCTGCGTTGAAGTAGCCAGGTTACCAAAAGATGTGCTGATTGAAATAGAATGTATTGCCAAAATATAAAAAAAGCCTGTTAAGGCTTTTTTTAATGTCTGGCAGGGGAGACAGGGCTCGAACCTGCAACTTACGGTTTTGGAGACCGTTGCTCTACCAACTGAACTACTCCCCTTTGCGACTTCATTGATTATAAATTAAATAGGTGTCACTGTCAATATACTTTCTGGTTTTTGGAAACCATATAATTGATACTGACGCCTAATCCAAGCAAAAGATAAAACATCGGTGATACTGAAACATTACTGTCAGTAAAAAATCCGGTGATTAAAAATGAAATTACAGATAAGGTAATAAATATTCCTAGAACCTTCTGCCTTTCATTGTAAGCAAATTTGAAATACAGCTTGAATGACCAGGCAATATATGACATGATCATGAATAAAAACACCAGCAATGATATCACCCCGCTGCCCTGTGCAGTCTGAAGAAACATATTATGTGGTTTATCCACTATGATAACTGATGAATAGTAAGTATTGATTTTACCGATGATGTCTTTCTGATCAAAAGTGACTCTGAATGTATCAGGTCCGTCTCCGATGAAAATATTGTCTCTCAGATTGACAAATGAAACTGCCCACATATATAGCCTTCTTGAAAACATTTTTTCATGACCAATCAGCTTCACAGGCATATTGCTTGGTTTAAAATCAGTAATGATGCTGTTCCCGACTCCGACAACTCCCTTAATCCCTTCTTTAGGAACATAAAGAAACCTGATCTGACCCTCACCATAAATATCTCTGACTAGAAGGTCAATATATCCGTCTCGATAGAATTTTACTCTGAAAACCCCTTTATACGGTGCTTCTTCAAAATTCATCGTATTGCCGTTCATGCTGGTATTGACATAATTGTCTTCGCCATCTGTAAAGAACACGTTATATGTCCCTTCTTCAGATCCATCGGAAATATTCATGTTCATTGTGAATTTATTGGTTATGAAAATGGCTTTGTTTTTTTCAACGATGATGTTTTCAACATAGAAATCGTCTTCATCAAAATAATTGACACTCGTTTTGCTATCAAGATATTTAATGATTCCATTTCCAAAAGCACCTGAAAAAACAGCAATAGTCATAGCAATCACAGCAGTTGTAATGACAAGAAATGAAATACGAAGTAATAGCTTCTCCCAGATATGTCTGATATTAAACACAATGAACATCAAGACCGCTACAATCAGACCAAGATAAGCAGAACTTGATTTTGCAAAATACATGGCAAACAAATCAATGATAATAATCAGTATGACTGCGATTTTCAGTTTTTTATCCTTGAAGTACTGTAGTATTCCTACCAGAACGGGGAGCATCAACGAGGTATATTGTCCAAGATAATTAGGATTATACAATGTGGAATAAGCCCATCCAGCTGCAAAAGTTGTCGATGCACTTTCTTCACTTGTCAACCCGATTAGTTTCAAAAATGCGCTTGTTGATAAAGGATCTAATTTTAATCCCTGAAAAAAGGCAATCAGCAACACCATCGAACTTGCTGCCATTACAGCGTATAAAATATATTTCAGGTCAAAAAATTCTTTGATGTTCTCAACAATATAATAAACAAAAAGCAAATATGACAGAAGAACTAATCCGCCCTCAAATCGCTCATACATGCCAAACAAAGCAAAATTAATATATTTGCTGAATATTATCGATAAAATAATGAAGAAAGCATACACAGCCATGGGAACATATATTTTAAATACATAGCTATGTTTTTTTATTGAGTAGTGTCTGCTTTGAAGTAGAATGCTCAGCAGCATAAATCCTGCGATGACACAGATAGCAATCATTTTCCAGTAAGAAAAAAGATCATAATATCCGACACCATCAGTGATTTTCATGTCAATGACTTTTTGAGGATATCCGACATGATAAACATACATAATCAAAGAAATAAATGGTATAGCCATAATAGGTAAAAGTGATTTTTTAAATTTATTAATCGGCTGTTTTTTCTTGCTCATATAATCCCCTCATTTTTTTTATTATAACCTATTTCTTAGTTAATAAAAAGGCTAAATCCACAATATTTATATAATCAAATTGAGATGATCCCTGTTTCCCCTTACTAACATGGATAAGATACTCTATATTCCCCATTTTCCCTTTCACCGGAGATGGGATTATAGCGATAACTGCCAGCAGACAGTCTTGAAGAAATAAAACAATATCCTGCAATAACATGCGGTGGGCTGGTTTATCCTTCACTACACCACTCTTCCCTATTTTTAATTTTCCCACTTCAAATTGAGGTTTGAGTAAAATAATCCCTTCAAATTCCTCACCTAATATCTTAATGATATTGGGCATCACTTTTCTAATTGAGATAAATGAAACATCAAGTGTAAAAAACGATATTGCTTCATCAATTTTTTCAATATTTCTGATATCTGTATTTTCCATGACAACCACTTTATCATCGTGAAGTAATGAATGATGAATCTGGTTGTCTCCAACATCAACTGCAAAGACTTTCTCTGCACCATGCTGAAGCATGCAGTCAGTGAAACCTCCAGTGGATGCTCCGATGTCAATGACTGTTTTTCCGTGTAAGTCTATTTCAAAAGCATGTAATGCTGCTTCAAGTTTTTCTCCACCTTTACCAACATACCTGAGCAAGCTCTCTCCAAGAGTTATCTCATCATTTTCTGATATCAGATATGATGGTTTGGTAATGATTTTTCCATTAACAAACACATTCCCCCTTATAATCTCTGTCTTGGCTTTTTCTCTGCTTTCCATGACTGATGACAGAAAAAGGAACTTATCTAGTCTCTCCATGCATTATCTCCAGTACATAGTCAGTCAAACTGACACTATCCATATGGTAGGCTTTCAGCAATTCTTCATAACTTCCGTGAGGACAAGGTTTCCCGTCAAGATTAATGCCATACACACCTTTTATATTAATGAAAGAGCAGTAGACACTACCCTCATAAATGACTTCTTCAACAAATAAAGCAATCTTATGTCTAGCAATGATCTGTTTCAAATATTCAGTATCAAGTGGTTTCAGTTTCCGTATATCAATGACTGAAGCACTGATTCCATGATTCTTCAGCAGTTTCTCCGCATCAATCAGCTGCTGTAAAGTAGAGTTATATGAGAAAAGTACAACATCATTACCCTTTACGACATAACATGGGCCTAGTTCATCCTTCTGTTCAAGAATTTCATATTGAATGCATTCTCCTTTTGAATACCTGACTGCTGCAGGACTGTTAATCTGGTATAGTGACTGATTAATAGCTTCTTTTAAATCGCTCTCTCTGGAAGGAGCAAAAACTGTCATATTAGGAAAATGATTGAGAAAAGCTGTATCATAAATCCCCTGATGTGTTTCACCATCTTCACCGACAAGCCCAGCTCTGTCAATACAGAAAAGAACAGGCAGATTCATCAGGCAAATATCATGTAAAATCTGATCATATGCTCGTTGAAGAAAAGTGGAATAAATGGCCACCACAGGTTTTGTCTGGCCAAGAGCAAGTCCACCTGCTAGTGTGACAGCATGCTGTTCAGCAATACCTACATCAAAGAATCTGTCTTTGTATGTATCATAAAATTTTGTAAGTCCGTTCCCGATAGCTGTTGCGGGACAGATGATATTGATTTTGCCATCAGTTTCTGCTAATTCTGCGATATATTCACCAAAAACCTTTGAAAAAGTCCTGTTGTTTTTGGAAATGATTCCCTCATCAATATTAAACTGACCTACCCCATGATAATCCTGCGGGTTTTCCTGAGCTTTATCATACCCTTTTCCCTTGATTGTCACCACATGCACCAGTACAGGTCCGTTGATTTTCTTGGCATCTTCGAACATCTCACAGAGGCTTGTGACATCATGACCATCTACCGGTCCGAAATAGGTGAAGCCAAGTTCTTCAAAAAAGATTCCCTGGGTAAAAAAATACTTCATCATCATTTTAATTTTATGTAAAAATTTATTGATATGCTTGCCTACCAGCGGAATCCGTGCAATGATTTTTTTTGCTCTGATATTGGTGTTGAAGTAGATCTTCTTTGCTCTTATATTTGCTAAATGCCGGGCAAATCCACCCATATTTTTAGTAATTGACATTTCATTATCATTTAAGATGACAATTATCTTTTCATCGGTCAATCCTGTATCATTTAAAGCTTCAAGCGCCATTCCGCCTGTGAGAGCACCATCACCGATCACTGCAATAGAGTATTTGTCTTCATGATTGATCTTAGCAGCTCTTGCATACCCGAGAGCTGCAGAAATTGATGTGGAACTGTGCCCGGTATTGAAAAAATCATATTTGCTTTCAGTGATTTTAGGAAATCCTGAGAGCCCGTTGAATTTTCTGATGGTGTCAAAACTGCTTTTTCTGCCTGTCAGAATTTTATGAGTATATGACTGATGACCTACATCATAAATAATGACATCATGGTTAAAGTCAAAACTTTTATGAAGAGCTACTGTCAATTCCACTACTCCCAGATTTGATGCCAGATGTCCACCATTTTTCGAGATGGTGTCAATCAGTATTCTTCTGATGTCACTGCACAGGTAATCAGTTTCCTGTTTACTGAGATGATTTAGATTTTTTTCTATCTCATCATAATTGACTGTAAAATCTGTCATTAGCTATTTTTCTCTTCTTCCTGTAAAAAACTGTATGATCACTCCAGTCTTGTAAACAATGTTATTACCCTTGTTCACAGCGATTCTCTTTCCAACCGCTTTTCCACCAACTGTGATTGAAGCAACCAATCCGCTCATGACAAGATTCGGCCATGAGGTTTCAACACTTTCCATATTAGATAATAAGACCACAATGATCAAGGCACTTGCAGCTCCGCTGATGACACCGCAGATGTCTCCGATGACATCGTTGCAGAAACTGGATACTTTATCAGCATTATTGACTAGCCAGATGGCTTTTTTAGCTCCATACATTTTTTTTGCTGCCATGGAGTGAAAAGTGGCTACACTTGCTGATGCTACAGATATACCGACAGTATCAAAGATGATTCCAATAAATATGATGATCGCTAAAATGATCATGGCTGTGACTACACTGACATCTTGTAAAACTTTTGATGTGACAGAGATTAAAAGGGCTGATAAAATGAAAGAAATTATTGTTACATAAAAAATCCAGCTGTAGCCTTTGCTCTTCTTATTATTCCGTCTGTAGATTTTTATTTCTTTTTTTTCTTCGTCCAAGGTTTCCTCCCTGATTTTATAAAGTATAAGTGGCAACATAAAAAGTAAAATTTGCGGCTTTAGGTCAGGCTGGATTTCCCCGGAAGATACTACATGTCGCCAAAATAGCGGTTTCCCTTTAAATCTTCAGCTGTAAAGTTACCTGTCACAGTGCCTGATTACCACTTAGTCCACACTGCAATGCTTTTTATGTTTCCAGAGGAACAGTCTAGGAGATTTCCTCCACAGCCTTACCAATACCTATCCTCTTTTGCAATATGTGGTTTCATCTGGCAATAACACATGTCATAGTGGCCACTACTTATGTGTCTGTTCCTTAATCCACCACACTCACTCAAGGCAAGCTACACTGAACAGCTCTTTGAAGCATGAACAGGGTTTCTTCTCATCACTGAGAATCTCCACGGAAAAGGGGTCATTCTTAACATGCCATTGAAAAGTGCCCCAAGACCTTATCTCCCGATGTCAGCCCGAAACTGGGCGTAACAAGCCAAACACCTGGAACTTCATCGTTACGCTATTTTACGGATTTTTAGGCCCGTCTTTGGTATTGGCAGTACTGACTAGAATACTGCGCCACTTAAATTTAATAATCAAGTTTCAATAGAGCATATTATAACATATCTATAAAATTTTACAAATAGAACAAAAGTGAAATGGTAATTCCAAGTGCTGCGCCTCCAATGACTTCAAAAGGAGTATGCCCTAAAAGTTCCTTTAATTCTTCATCAAGATGAATTTCACCTTTTCGATGATACAGCAGTTTGTTGAGAATCCTTGCCTGCTTTCCGGAGGCTCTTCTCACACCTGCAGCATCATACATGACTATCATTGAAAAAGCAAAAGCCAAAGCGAACTCCACCGATCCAAGACCCATGTTAATAGCAATGAGCGTTGCTAAAGAGACTGTGAAAGAAGCATGAGAACTTGGCATGCCTCCAGAACCAGTCAGTCTGGTAAAGTCAAGTTTTCTGTTGACAGCCATCTCTATGATAAATTTGAGAATCTGTGCTGCCCACCATGAAATAAATGGGATTGTCAAGTACTTGTATTCAAATATGAATTCTTTAAAAGACATATTACCTGTCGCTTTCTGTAATAAAATCGGCCAGTGTCTGAAGGTATGGAATTGATATTCCTTCTATGGCCTTCAATGCTTCACGAACTTTATCCTGTAATATTTTTTCAGATTCAATAATACCATAAAAACTGACATAGGTGCTTTTATTGTTTTTCTCATCGCTGTGTACCGGTTTTCCAATGACAGCTTCATTACCTGTAACATCAAGAATATCATCACGTATTTGAAAAGCTAAACCGATGTTTTCACCATAGAGTGAGAGTTTTTCGATGGTCTTTGAATCTGCTTTTGCTAAAACCGCTCCTGCAACCAATGCGCATTTGATCAAATCTCCTGTTTTCAGTCTGTGAATATGTTCAAGCTCAGTGACACTTTCCGCTTTTTTCATATCATAAACCTGACCGCTGATCATGCCACTCACACCTGAACTGGAGGCAATCAGCGCTGATGCTTTTTTCGTTTCCTCATTTTCAATCAGTCTGATCAGTATTTCCATGGCGGTATTTAGCAATGCATCTCCAGCTAATATGGCCATATCCTCACCGAAGACGATATGATTTGTCGGTTTATTTCTTCTTAAACTGTCATTATCCATCGCTGGCAAATCATCATGAATCAAGGAATATGTATGAATCATTTCAATGGCACAGGCATAATCAAGCACATTATCTGCATCATCATCAGCCAATCCTTTAAAAACTTCAAGAAGCAGCATCGGCCTAAGTCTTTTTCCCCCTGCATTCACACTGTATTTCATGGAATCTTTCAGATTTTCATGAATGCCTTCCATGTTGTCAATCAGTTCATTCATTCTCCTGTTAATTTTATCAATCATCAAACTTAATCACTTTCATCTGCTCTTTAGCATTATTCAGTTTTTCATTTAACTGCTTAATGATGTCAATCCCTCTTTTATATTCGTTCATGGCATCTTCCAGTGTAAGTTCTCCACCTTCAAGTTTTGATACTGCTTTGGACAGCTCATTCATCAACTGGTCAAAGTTCAAATTATCCATTATTTACCTCCCTGTCTATAACTTTACTTGTCAAAGACCCGTCTTTCATTCTGGTTCTGATTAATTCCTCATTTTTAATTCTTTTAACAGAGGTCAGAATGTTCCCGTCCAGATCCTCAACCACGGCATATCCTCTGTTTATGGTCGCTAAAGGACTTAAGGTTTCCATTTTCGAAGCAAGTTCCAAAAAGCTCAATTCATGTCTCTTTATGATATTATTGCTTGCATAATTCAGTTTGTCAGTCAAAGAATCAAGATTCATCTGGATTATATTGAGATATTCTTCAGGTCTTCTTAATACCGGTCTGCTTTTGTACTCCTCAATCTTCCTTTGTTTCTTTTCAATCATTGACAGATAAGCATTATTCAACCTGAAAGCATTATTACTGATAAACCGATTGATATCATCTTTATTTGGCAGGACCAGTTCAGCGGCAGCTGAAGGAGTAGGTGCCCGTAAATCACTGACAAAATCAGCTATGGTGAAATCTGTTTCATGGCCGACTGCAGAGATGACTGGTATCTCAGAGTCAAAAATGGCAAGAGCCAGATCGTATTCATTAAAAGGCCATAAGTCTTCGATTGAACCACCGCCTCTTGCTAAAATGATGACATCGACATTTTTTTCAGTATTAAAGTATTTTAGCCCCCTGATGATTTCCTTATGTGCAGAGTCTCCTTGTACTTTTGAAGGATAAAGAAGAATATTATAGGTATTAAATCGTCTATTCAATACATTCAGGATATCATTGATGACAGCACCAGTATCTGATGTAATGATGCCAATGGCATTCGGAAGATAAGGAATCTTCTTTTTATGTTCAAGACTGAAATATCCTGAAGCAGCAAGTTTTTTCTTCATTTTCTCAAATTCCAGGTAAAGATCACCTTCACCCTTTAAAGAAATATCACTGGCATAAATCTGATAATATCCGCTTTTTTCATAGACGGAAACATAACCTTTCACGAGAACTTTCTGGCCATCAACCGGTTCAAAATTCAAGTTAGCTGTATTGCTTTTAAACATGACACACCGGATGACAGATCTGTCATCTTTTAATGTAAAATACAAGTGACCTGAACTGTGCCGTTTGTAGTTAGAAATTTCACCGGACACAGCAACATCAGATAATTTCTCATCCTTTGAAATAATACCCATGATATATGAGTTTAATTGTGAAACTGTCAGCATCTGATTCATTTATTCATCAATCTATATTGGCTAATATACCATTTATAAACTTGGCAGACTGTTCCTCGCTGTATATCTTGGCCAGTTCTACTGCTTCATTAATAGCCACACCTTTCGGAACATCATCAACAAATTTAATTTCATAATAGGCTAATCTTAATATCGCAAGATCTACCTTGGAAATTCTATCGATCTTCCATGCACTGGCTAAATATTGAGTCAGCTCTGTATCAATTTGGTTTTTCTGCTGATCAATACCTGAGACAACTCCCCTGATATATTCTCTTGATTTATCATCTGTTGTGTTTTCATCAAAATAAAGCTCCAGTTGTTCATTGATATCATCTTTATTTATATCAGTCTGATATACTAACTTAAATGCAGCTTCTCTGGCTTTTTTTCTACTCATTATTCCTCCGATTTATACTGGGCCTAAGATGCCGTCAATGATAATTTTTATGCTTTTCAATTCAATGCCTGTTGTATCAAGAATTTTCTTTTTGATATTATTCTGAAGAGTCAATGAAACCTCAGGAATTGAAACAGTCGGTGGTACTTTCGCATATATTTCAAGTGATGCATTATTATCAGAACTGTTAATCTGAGTTCTGATATCAGATACTTCCTCCATTGCCTGTGCTTCAAGTTTGGCAAGACTTTCAATGGAATGTGCTGATATTCTCACGATACCGGTTTCATTATTAAACTGAATTGCCTCCTTGGTCCTGTCTGGTCTGGCAAAAGTCATAATCAATACAATGTTTAAGAATATCAACAAGGCGCAAACAGCTACAGGAATAATTCTGATAAGATTAAAAATCCCCACATTACTTATATCATTGGCAATATTCGATAATGCTTTAACATCAATTAAAAGATATAATAATCCTAATGATACCAAAATCATAAACATTATATTTAAAACGCCAAGTAATCCTCTTAATTTTTTCATCATTCACCTCTTCTTTATTTTGGTACATTGATTCCCTGAACATGAATATTAACTTCAATAATTTCCATTCCTGTCATTTTTTCAACAACCTTTTTCACTTTTTCCTGAATATTCCATGCCACATCAGGGATTCTTGCACCAAACTCAGCAATAATGTAGATATTCACTTCCACCTTCTCACCTTTGATATCCACCTTAATCCCTTTTGATAAATTTCTGATTCCGAGTACTTCAGCAATTCCTCCGGTCAGACCGCCACTCATTGAAAAAACACCGTCTACTTCAACTGTTGCCAGGCCTGCAATAATGGCTATGACTTCATCAGTTACCTTCAGTTGACCCAGGTTGTCATCACTATTAATATTTTTAATTTCCTGATCGCTCATCAATTTCTCCTGTTACTGTTTTATTATACCTTTTATCCAAGGGATAATCAATAAGACTCCATCGTGTAGTTTTTTACCAGGAACTCAGGATAATAGGATTTTTTAGCTCTTCTCAAGCCTTCAATACCAAGATCTTCCTGCCTGTTAATGTATTTTATACCAATGAATTCATTCAATATGAACTCATTGTTGATGACAGGATAAACACTTTTATATTGCTCGGTTGCTTTTTCAAAATAGATGACAGCCATGTCATCAGCAATAATCTCGCCTGCAGTAAATGCAGCTACTTCGTTATTCACTTTAATGATTGCAGCTTTATAATTGATTTTGTCAATAAACTCAATGAAATTCAGCAATGCCTGTTTTTCATGCTTCAGCTCTGCTGTCATTGAATCCATTCTTTCAGCATACCATTTTTCAAGAAACCCTGTCACTTCAGAAAAATTACTGCTGTCTATTTTTTGGTATTCATAATCGTAATTCTTTTTAAAGTTAGAAATATGATTTCTTTTTTTATGGTACTTTTTCCCTTCCAGATAAGCCAGATTCTCTGACAAATACACATATTCATGTCTGTTTTCATCTTCATTGACCGTAAAACCTAATTTTTCAAACTGGTTTTTCTGGTTTTCATTGATGCAGATGATCAGATTTTTCCCAAATTTACTTTTCTGATATTCCTTGATATTCTTAAGCGCCTGGACCAAGTCACCTTCTCCATATGGTGGATAGGCGATATAATTGAAATTTCTTTCAAAAATATATAAGAAACCATCATGTTCACAAAGCTCCAACCCAAGATAGTCTCTCCATAAACAAAGCAGTGTAGGAGTGGTCAACGCTTTATGCTGGTCCATATACTTCTGGTATTTGCGCAGAAGTGAGCAGTTTTCTGTGTTTAGTCTTTCAGGATTTAGCATAGATTAAAATGTCACCTCTTTATTCATCTCAGCTGAATGATAGGTAGCATCTATGATTCTCATCATTTTTATCCCGTCTTCCGGTTTGGACAGACATTCAACCTTATTTTCAATCACATCAATAAAATGCTGAAATTCATCAACATCAATTTTTGTATAGTTAGTATTCGGAATGATATCCACGATGGTATCATTGATTTCAGTAAAAATCTTAAGCTCACCGTTCTTAAAACTGACACCGCCTTTATCGCCAAAAAGCTCGTAGAAATATTCTTCTTTCTCATTATTCATGGCAAATGAAAATTCAAAGCTGACACTGGCTCCATTTGAAAGACGGATAAAACCTGTGGCAAGATCCTCAATATTGTAATCAAAATCGCCAAGACCATCTGGAATGTTTAAGTTCTTGCATTTACTATGTGAAAATTTCTTGAAGGTTGAAGCAGAAACACTTGTCGGATCAGGGTACCCCATGAAATGAAGTGTCAAATCGATGAAGTGTACGCCAAGATCAATCAAGGGACCTCCACCTGATAATTCTTTCTGCGTAAACCATCCTCCAATTTTTGGAATCATCCTTCTTCTTCTCCAGCCGCAGCGGACATAATAGATATCACCTAATCCGCCATTTTTAATATATTCTCTGACAAAAGAAGCCTGATTGGTAAAGCGGTTATTCAATCCGAGCATCAGTTTTTTCCCATACTCATACTGTGCCTCAGTCATTTCCATCGCTTCCTGCTCATTCATGGCAATCGGTTTTTCACAATGAACATTAATTCCTGCTTTAAATGCATCTATTGTGTACTGCTTATGAAATTTATTAGGCGTGCACACACTGACAATATCAAGGTTTTCTTTTTCGAACATCTCAAGATGGTTTGTGTATGTTCTGATATCAGGATATTTTGCTTTCATGTTTATAAGAGCTTCTTCGCTCACATCACAAACAGCACATATCTCAACACTGGGCAGTTTAGAATAACCAACCATATGCTTGTAAATGGCAATCCCTCCTGCACCTATACATCCATATCTGTATTTTCTCATTTCTAGACTTCCTCCAGCGGAACTTTAATCCAGTTTCCGACATTGGTATCAATGATTTCAGCTGTTGGTGCTACATATTTACAGGCATTACTGATGATTTTCTGAATGCCTTCATGATGATAAATCGGATAGGTCTCATGACCTGGCTGGAAATAAAACACTTTGCCTCTTTCTACATTGAAAACACAACCTGATCTGAAAACCTCACCACCTTTGAACCATGACATGAACACCAGTTCATCTGGATCTGGAATCCCAAAAGGTTCTCCATACATCTCTTCATGTTCAAGTTCAATACATTCATCGACTCCAGCTGCAATCGGATGATTGGGTTTTACATTCCATACTCTGCATTTTTCACCGACATCTCTCCATTTCAAGCCACAGTTCGCACCGGTGATTCGCTTGAATACTTTTGAAAAATGACCTGAATGCAGTACAATCAACCCCATTCCTCCTCTTATCCGCTGACATACTTTTTCAACAATGTCATCACGGACTTCAGCATGCGCTGCATGTCCCCACCAGATGAGTACATCAGTACTGTCAAGAACATCAGGCGTCAATCCATGGTCAGGTTGATCCAAGGTAGCTGTCCTGACATTGAACTGCTCATCTTTCTTTAAAAAAGCCTTGATTGTCTGATGTATTCCTGCAGGGTAAACCGCAATCACTGCTTCATTTGTCTGTTCATGTCTGAATTCATTCCAGACTGTTATGTTTATAGTCATAGTCTTCCTCCTAAAATTTTTTATCTATTTTTTCCAGAAGAGCCATCTCTTCATTGATATGCTTCACTGTGGTACCGATGAAAACACCTTTTGAACCGAACCTGTCTAAAAAAGGCATCACATTTTCTTTTGCAAGGTGCACATAGATTCCTTTTCCGCTCTTTAATATTCTATCATATAATGGATACCAAGATTCATCATAATTATCAGGTTGACCTGCTCCGGGAACCCACTGAACTGCTGCAATTTTCCCGATTGACAGGATAGTGTCAAGATGTCTTATAGCACCTGGCCCATCCAGATGATACAGTATATTATCAAGTTCTTCACTTTGTCTAAGAAGATAAGGAGCTTCAAATTCATCGTACATGTCCGGTGAGAGCATAATGGAGATATCACTCTGTAATACTGAAGTGTATCCTTTCCCAATGATATTATAGTGACCGTATGAAGTATATCCGTCTTTATCCATCAAAGCATTGGCATGCGCAAAAAAAGCTTTCTTCCAGAAGCCATGAAGCTGTTCCAAAAGCTCCATAACAAGCGGTTTTTCATCAATAAGCATCATCAGCAGATTTTCAGGGCTGATTATCGCAGACAGGATATCGAGATTCTGCTCAAGATCAGGCATACTGGTACGGAATTCAGCAATTTCATTGACATATTTTCTGGTGGCATTCAAACTCCACTCATACCATTTAGCAGGATTTTTAATATATTCAAAAATACAGTCTGGACTGTCAATGGTACTGTCATACCAGATGGTGGCATCAGAGTAAACCGGTTCTGCTCCTAAAAATGTGGCCAGACTTCCTGGTCCGAGATACGATGAAATATCAGGAATGCAATCACTTAAAAAAGTCTTGCGGCGATGCTCCTCAGTAAATAATCGTATATTCATTTCACAGTCTGTATACTCATTGATATCTTTATACACAAATTTAGTAAAAGGATAGTAGATACTGATGATAGGCCTTTTATTTTCTCGTTTCCACCACAAGTCAAAGTGCTCTTTGGTCGTCTCCATATTGTGCTTAAACATTTATTCTCCTGAATTTTCAATGTCCTGTAACCTGTCATCCAGGTCATCAATTCCATCAACACAGTCATCAAGCATAGTGGCCATGTCTTCTATTAAATCAAGGAGTTTACTAATAAACTCCTTGTTATCTCTGTTTTTTTCGATTTCTCTCAATAGATTGACTCTATCTTTAAAATAATCCATTAGGCTCTTTCCATGTACTCGCTTGATCTTGTATCAACTCTGATTTTGTCTCCGATGTTCACAAATAAAGGTACTTTAACTTCCGCTCCGGTTTCCAATACGGCAATTTTAGTAGCACCTTGCGCTGTATCACCTTTAAATCCAGGTTCAGTCTGAGTCACTTCTAAAACAACAAAATTTGGAGGTTCCACACCGAATACTTTACCATTATGAGATAGTACCTGAACTGTTTCGGTTTCCTTGACAAACTTAAGAGCATTTTCAAACTTAGTACTGCTCAAAGGAATCTGTTCATAGGTTTCTGTATCCATGAAGTAGCAAAGTTCATCATCTTTATATAAATACTGCATATCTTTTCTTTCGATCTGTGCTTTTTCAAACTTTTCATTAGGGTTAAAAGTTTTTTCCAATGTAGCTTCTGTGATGACGTTTCTTATTTTCGTTCTG
>JAFGUQ010000171.1 GCA_016938455.1 Clostridia bacterium | reverse complement strand
TTCATTTCTTCATTTCTTCATTTCTTCATTTCTTCATTTCTTCATTTCTTCATTTCTTCATTTCTTCATTTCTTCATTTCTTCATTCCTTCATTCTTTCATTCTTTCATTCTTTCATTCTTTCATTCTTTCATTAGTTTTCAACTCCCCCACCAGCAGCACCGGGTTATCCTCTTCTTTCAGGTTTTTGCTGATGGTCTGCAACTGATCGGTAATTTCCTTTGGGAAACCGCTTTCGGTTATCTCCTTTTCAGCTGCGTCGAGTATTTCATAGGCATCATAGACTACCATAAGTTTATTGTTTGGCAGAATTTCCGGGAAGTCAGGCATCTCCTCTTCGTCTTTTATAATTTTCAGAATATCCTGTGTTTTTCCGATAAGATCGTCATTATAGGTTTTGATCAGAGCGGAGGAACCATTGACCTTATCCAGTAGTACAAAATTTGAAGCCGTTTCAATCATTACTGAATAGTAGTCACCCTCATTGTGTACTTTAGAACCCTCGCAAACCGAGGCCTTAATAATCATAAAACCAGGGGCATCTGCGTTGGGAAAGTTGATCATCCGATCACCCTGTTGAGGGATATTGGCAGGCGGATAGTTTCTGGGGGTGGCAAATTCGAGGACAAGGTAAGGGCTTAGCCGTTCCTTACCTATTGAAAATAACGTATCATCATTGTTAAAAAGTAGCTTTAATCCATTTTCTGAAGTCATGATTGCGGGGTACTGATAGCTCAGTTCTCCATTATCAGCCATGCCTTTCTGCCGTTTCACGTTGGGTATACCCGAGATGAAATCACCGCCGGCATTCTGAAATATCACGGCATAATGTATTGAATCGTCTGCACGAGGAATGTTTGGAGTACCGACAATAACACCGGTATCGTTTACGGCAATGGAGCTCCAATACCCGGGTATGCATTTTTTAACCGGTTCCAGGAATGTTTCTGCCAGGATATCATAAACCAGGATACTTTCATCATACTGAAAATCATTGATATATAGCAGGTTATTTTTCGCTACGAAAAATTTCTGCGATGTGTAGTAATCAGAAATCTCTTGTGGCCCTTTGCCTGCGTTTATAATCTTTTTGATAAACTTACCTTCCGGAGAGAACTTGTAAACGCCATTGTCGGTATAAGCGAGGATATACCGGTCGCATACATAAAACTCAGCTTCACCCAACAGCGATTCTTCGGTGGTTTCAAGGGGTATCAGCCTGAAATGATCCGCCAGGTCAGAAAG
>JAFGUQ010000170.1 GCA_016938455.1 Clostridia bacterium | reverse complement strand
TAAAGATACCGGAGCAAGCCAAAATGACGGTTTAAATCCTTCAGCGCTGAGGGAAATTAAAACATGGTCATACGCTGTCATATCCGGGCTGACAATTGGTATCATACTGATGATACTGAATATCAGGTACGTTTCAGGCTTGTTTCTTATCCTCACAGCTATAGCGGGGCTCCACCTCTTTAAAAAAACATTGTCATATTTTACCAGTCTGGAGAAAGCTGTTAAAGACACAACTGCTTCAGATGAGAAGAAAAACAAGGTGATAACTGATTTTTCTCACAAGATCAGAGAACCTTTGAACAATCTGGTTATTATTACTGACATGCTAATGGAATCAGGGCTCCAGAAAAAACAAAAAGACCTTCTTGAGACTTTCGTTGCATCTACCAACAACATGGTGACCACTGTCAATGAACTTACAATGCAGTCGGCAGGGAACGTCAGTTTTGAACCCAGAAAATTCATCAGATTCAACCTCCTGTCGACAATCCAGAATACCATAGAACTATACAGCCTGAAAGACAGGGCTAACATCGATTTTATTCTTAACAAGCAGGAATTCAGCGATTTTGAGTGTATAGGAGATCCAATTATCCTTAAACAAATTTTCCTTGAGATCTTCAATAACATTGAGAATCACGATTCCCTGAGACCAACAAAAGTCACTATCAATTTCCGGAAAGAAAAAGAGACAATAAATGAAGTGATCATAGGACTCAGGATACAGACTGACAAAAGGATTGTCATGATCGGTGAAAAAGAATCGGAATACAGTCTGGCAGCAAGACTGATTTCAATAAGGAAGGGAACATTCACACAGGAGTTTGGTGATAATCATACGATTCTGAATATTACGCTTCCCTTTACCAATATTGTTCGCGAAACGAAACCCCATACAGGTTCTCCCAAGATAGGCGAACTGCTGCAAAAAGAAAAAGTTCATAAAGAACTGAAAGATATCAAAATACTTCTTGTCGAAGATAACCTTATAAATCAGAAGATCAC
>JAFGUQ010000169.1 GCA_016938455.1 Clostridia bacterium | reverse complement strand
GGAAAAGATTGTCCTCAAACATTCCCCACATAAGTGATGGTTTATTGATACCCTTTTCCTCAAACTGATAATGTTTCAGGAATTTGGAATTTTCCGAAGCCAGTTCAAGTGTATGATGAAACTCTTTAAGCTGTTCTTCAGAGTCAGGATAAATCTGCTGATAGTATTCTGTCAGAATATCATCAGTATCACAATGAATATCCCACATCAGCCTTGCTATGAGATAATTATTCAGGGTAAGCATCCCCCACTCTATGGTTGAGATATGCATATAGTAGAAATGTCTTGTGTTGTTTTCATAATAGTACTTCAGGTCATGAGTGATTTTATCGGTAAAGACAAAAGGCAGTGATGCAAATGAGCTTACATTGAAATATTCGCCGACAAACACCTCCCCTTTATATTTTCTGTCTGAGTCCACCGCCCACTTATCATAAAGTCTCTTTAAATGACTGTTGGATTCAGTACAGGCAGGATCATTGATATAGTGGACATAGCATCTTTCAATCGGGAAAAAAGTGATGATGACATTCTCGTAATCAAAATCATCAGGTAAATCAGTTTCAGGTGGAGTCAGTGTTTCATGATAAATGGGAATAATGATCTTCACATTCCGTCCAAGAGTCTTGTTCAGGTAGGCTTTTTTGATCTCCTTATGAAGGGTATAAGCTGTCATCAGCATCCTTGTGGCATAGTTCCCTGATTGTCTGCATCCGTCACAGTCACACCATGTTCCGTTATCATATGCCCAGAAATTCAGCATGTCACAGTATTTCAATTCTCCGTCAACCAGCGATGCAATGATGTTTTTTGATAATTCTTTTACTCCGTCAACATTGGAAGTACAGATATTGTCACCGGTATAATATCCTTCTTTCGCTTTCTTGTTTTCATCCCTGTTGCTCCTCTTACCCTCAATTTGTGCAAACCACTCAGGGTGCACATCAAAATAGGTATCACCGGTCTTTTTATACGGGAAGGGTTTATTGGGATTAAGGTAATTATAGAAAATCTCATGACCGCCGCTAAGCAGCTTGATTCCCCTTTTTTTCAGTTCACAGGGATTATGATAAACTTTTACTTTCAGCATGTTCATTCTGTTTCTTGTCACCCATTCTATGAAACTGAAATTACAATCATCAGTGAATTCATTGTAACATCCTCTGGTGACAAAATCAGGTTTTATCTGATACTCAAAATCATTTATCACAATCTGGTTTGGTGAAATCTCTGAATAAGAATCGGTATTGTAGTATCTGAAGCCAAGAAGCGCCAGGAATTCATACACTGCATTGATGGTTCCTTCTCTGCGATTCCCATATAATTCAACTATCCTTTTCCCGTTTTTCATATAGCTTTTAAGAAAACCTGTTTCATCATCTGGTGTGCTTTTCACTGTGACTTCTTTACCTATGATTATCTGTACATCACAGGATTGTGATTCATTGTTGATGGTTATGTCTGTCACGACTTTTTTAAGTTGAGAAGCTAAGTCAATCGCTAAAAAGCTTTCTGTACAGTACTTTGCTCTTGTATCTTTTTCATCCCACCAGTTAATTTCCTGCTGATGATTATTGGCTTCTTCAACGCTCTGATACATCCCTGTGTTCACTTTAATCTCTATTCTCATTTTCAGGTCACCCCTATTCATAAATTCCATCTATTTAATTCATTCTTTTTTCAGTGTAACATCACCAGTCACTCTAATCTAGACAAATACTCTTTTTTTATACAAAAAAACATTATATTTCTATAATGCTTTTTGCTTCAGATACTTGTAAAACGATAAAGGCTATTTTATTATCTCATTTCTTCTGTAGGCGTTCCATACGTTTTCAAACCAGTTATCTTCAGAAGGAATCGGTCTTATGTCTTCCCATTCAAACTCACATGAAGGTTTTCCGTCTTTGATTGTCAAACCGGTGACACATGCTTTTTTAAGCAGTTCTCCACTATCAAGTGTGAATTTAAAATCATCAGAAAGTTTATCAAGCGGTTTCATTCCCTTTTCATCACTGATCAGATAAGAACCTCTTGAACGACCTCCCTTTTCAATGAACTCCTTTATGGAACTTAGGTAGACAAGCTGAGTAATCAACATGTCTTTGTTTCTGAAAGCTTCAGAAATTTCAAAATTGTTAGTAATTGTTATCTCTTTTTCCAGATTGGCAAGATCAT
>JAFGUQ010000020.1 GCA_016938455.1 Clostridia bacterium | reverse complement strand
ATTTTATTATATAAATTATATCATATTTTTACTAACTTTCAATATGATTCATCAGTCACTCTATAAGCGAGGCTTTCAAGTATGACTGTGTCTGATTCAATAATCAATGGAACTTCTTTCATGTTTTCTGAAGGTGTTTCTTCACTTATTGTTCCGATGATGATATTTTCAGGCAACTCAATGGTCACTGTTCCACTGGTATGGAGAATAACTGAAGAGGTGCATGTGAAAATGACAGGTAACCCGCTTCCATAAACCATATAATCACAGTATGGTTTCCCATCTTCTTCATAAAACAGCAGTCCACTGCCTGCCCATATATCATAATTGGTAAACTCTTTATCAACAATGTCATTCCACCATTCACTTGAAATGACATCACTCTTTTGCCGGCATCCACAGCTGAATAATAGGATGATAATCAAAATCATCAGAAGCATCTTTTTCATCATTTCATCTCTTTCCCGCATGAAGGACAGTAAATATATTCATCTTCCAGTTTGATTCCGCAATAAGGACAGAACTCAAATCTGAGTTCTTTTTTCTCATCATTCCCGTTTTCTTTTTTGTCTTCTTCAACGGCTTCATTCTTTATCCATCTGTCAGAAGGATCCCCTTCTTCACCGGATTCTGTAATGTCCATGATAGAAAATCTGTCTTTCCCTGTTGCGTTTTTATAGTGATAAACTGCCTGAACAATACCGAGTATGATGAAGATGATTCCAAAAAGAGGAAAAATCATTCCGAATCCACCTGGTATATTTCTGGCCAAGCTAGCTGCACCGATGGTCCAGAATAGTCCGAAAACAACTGCTACAATTGCTCCTACAAAAGACATGCCTGAGGGACCTCGTCCCGGTTTTATACTTTTCATTATTTTCTCCTGTTAATTTAATATTTATATTATATCTCAGTCATTTATTTTATACCACTTATACAGTTCATAAGCTATCATGTCATGTCCCCTTCTATTTGGATGATTAACCTGCGACAGCAGCTCTTTTAAAAGACCGCCTTGCTCCAGATAATGCTCATAAAGCATAAAAGTATCACATAATCCAATATCATATTCATCTGCCAGTTCTCTTACCTGCTCAGCATTAGAAACAAGCTGTTCCCATCTGACATTTTTCTCATAAAATGTCTCATCGAAATTTGGTGTCAGTAAAATGATTTTACATTTTCTTTCAAGCGATTTTTCAATCATACTGCTCCAGGCTTGTCTGACTTCATCTTTATTTAATCCTCTGTCATTGAGAGAATAATCAATGGTGATGACATCTGGCTGATGGCTAAGCACATCACGTGAAAAACGTTTCTCCCCGCTTATTGAGCCTTCTCCACCAATGGCTGTGACTATGGCATTCACACAAGCCAGCGGATATTCTTTCTTTATATGCCTGTGAAGAAGGTGAGGGTAACTTGAAAAAGGTTTGACTATTGGTGTTTTAAAGTATCCAGCCGGGACACTGTGTCCATGGAACACCAGATTGATTGTCCTGTTTCCCGGCCATTCTTTCCGGAGTTCTTCTTTTATATGATTTAGATAGGTATATGAAGCAATTGCCATTTTTATCCTCGT
>JAFGUQ010000168.1 GCA_016938455.1 Clostridia bacterium | reverse complement strand
TGCCTTTGGCTATGCACTTCCTGCTACCGGTGTGCTCAGGACTTTCACCTGTTAGACTATGCCCATGCTGGGCACACAAAAAAAAGAGCGTCTGCTCTTTTTAGTTATTAAAGTATTCATTCAAATCTTTAATCAGTTTGTCAGCATCAATACCATGTACCGCACAGGCATCTTCAATGCTTTCTCCTGATGCTGAAGGGCAGCCTACACAGTGCAGACCATGTTTGAAAAACACTTCTGCACAATTTGGATCCATTCTGATAACATCAATGATAATCATGTCTTTGTTCACTTTTTCCATTTTGTTCTCCTTCCTACATTACACTTTCAAGTTTTATTTTCAGCTGGTCTAAAAAATCTTCTGTATTTAGTATAATGACATCTGCACTGTCGCATAAGACAGCAAGGTCATTAGTCATTGTACCCTCTTCAATCAAATCTAAGCATGCTTTCTCCAGTTTTTCAGCAAACTCAGTAAGCTTATTGTTCTCATCAAGCTGTCCTCTTTTTTTCAGTGCTCCAGTCCATGCAAATAATGTCGCTACAGGATTCGTTGAGGTTTTCTGCCCTTTTAAATGTTTGTAATAGTGCCTTTGTACAGTCCCGTGAGCGGCTTCGTACTCATAATGGCCATCAGGCGAAACAAGGACTGAAGTCATCATAGCGAGAGAACCAAAGGCATTGGCAACCATATCAGACATGACATCTCCGTCATAATTCTTGCAGGCCCATAACACTCCGCCATTTCCTCTGATGATTCTAGCTACCACATCATCAATTAATGTATAGAAGAATTCAATATTTGATTCTTCAAAACTCTTTTTATATTCATTTTCAAATACTTCAAGAAAAATATCCTTAAATCTATGGTCATAAATTTTTGAAATGGTGTCTTTAGTTGCAAACCATAAATCCATTTTTTTATCCAAGGCATAAGTGAAGCAGGCTTTAGCAAAGCTTCTGATGGACTGATCTGTATTATGCATCGCCTGCAGGACTCCAGGACCATCAAACTTTTTTATGACCTTGCTTTCATTGCCAGTCTCACCTGTAAATACAAGTTCTCCTGTACCTTTTTCATTGACCTTGATTTCAACTGCTGAATAAACATCGCCATAAGCATGTCTGGCAATGATGATCGGCTTATCCCATGTTCTGACAAAAGGCTTAATATTCTTCAATATGATTGGTTCTCTGAAAACAGTTCCATCTAAAATGGCTCTGATTGTTCCGTTAGGGCTTTTCCACATGCTTTTAAGGTTGTATTCTTCTACTCTTTCAGCATTCGGTGTAATGGTTGCGCACTTAACACCGACACCATACTTTTTGATTGCTTCAGCGGCTTCAATAGTTACATTGTCATCTGTTTTATCTCTGAATTCCAGTCCTAAGTCAAAATAAACTGTTTTTAAATCAACAAAGGGAATAATCAGTTTTTCTTTAATCATGGACCATAGTATTCTTGTCATTTCATCTCCGTCCATTTCAACTAACGGTGTTGTCATCTTAATTCTGGTTAACATTCATTTCTCCTTTTAATCATATAAGTTATGACCTTTTGCATCTATTATAACAATACCCGGGAAATCTTCAACATAAATTTCTCTCAATGCTTCTGCTCCCAGTTCATCATAAGCAATGATTTTCTGGCTGGTGATGCATTTGGAAATCAGAGCACCGATTCCTCCGGTCACTCCGATGTAGACAGCTTTATTTTTTATCATGCTTTCAATGACATTTTTATCTCTGTTACCTTTTCCAATCATTATTTTAAGGCCATTATCTAACAGCACTGGTGCATATTTATCCATACGTCCGCTGGTGGTTGGTCCTATTGAGCCGATGACCTGTCCTGGTTTGCTTGGACAAGGTCCGGCATAATAGATTCCCATATCTCTGATATCAACTGGAAAAGTGTGGTATTTCTCAAACTGTTCAACCATTCTTTTATGTGCCTGATCTCTTGCCACATATAGTAAACCGGATATCATAACTTTATCACCGGCATTTAATTGTTCAATGTTCATAAACGGAGCTTTTAATCTGATCATAATATGACTCCTTTATGCCTCAGCGAATGGCAGCATATGGTTACTGCAACCGGTAATCCTGCAATATGAGTAGGAAACGATTCTATAAACACATCAAGAACCGTTGTTTTTCCCTTCAATCCGGCAGGGCCGATATTTAATAAGTTGATTGATTCTTTCAACTCTATTTCAAGCGCATTATAATCATCATCATTGTTCCGCGACCCTGGATTTCTGAGTAGGGCTTTTTTAGACAATACAGCTGCTTTGTCCATCGTCCCGCCTATTCCGATACCGAGAAATAATGGTGGACATGCATTCGGTCCAGCTTTTACTACTGTTTCTAAAATAAACGACTTTACTCCGTCAAGACCATCTGATGGCTTTAGCATTTTTATGCTGCTCATGTTTTCACTTCCGAAACCTTTTGGCATGACATCAATCTTAAGCAAATCACCTTTAACAAACTCATAATATATTACAGCTGGTGTGTTGTCACCGGTATTCACTCGTTTTATTGGATCACTGACAACAGATTTTCGCAAATAGCCTTTTTCATAACCGTTTTTTATGCCAAGATTAATAGCCTCTTCAATGTTCCCATCAGTAATAGTCACCTGATCTCCTATGGTAACGAAAACAATTACCATTCCAGTGTCCTGGCATACCGGTATCATTTCAAGATTCCCTAATGCAGCATTGCTGATAATCTCGTTCATGATCTCCCTGGGCAATGGATTGTTTTCTTTGTCAAGTGCTCTTTTATATGACTGTATGACCTCATCATTCAAAACACAGCAGGCTTCAATGCATAACTGCTCAATCATCTGACTGATTTTTTTCACTGATATCTTTTTCATGTTCTTTTCCTGATATATTCATTAAATCAAAAACGAGTCTGACGACTCGCTTTCTATTTGTTAACTTTGTCTTTCAAAGCTTTGCCAGCTTTGAATGCCGGTGCTTTTGAAGCAGGAATTTTGATCTTTTCCTTAGTAATAGGATTTAATCCTTCTCTAGCAGCTCTTGCTCTGACTTCAAATGTTCCGAATCCGATTAAAGATACTTTATCTCCGCTTTCCAAAGCTTCTGTTATTGCGTCAAAAACAGCTGAACAAGCTTGATCGGAATCTTTCTTTGACAAACTTGTTTTCTCTGAAACAGCTTTTACTAATTCAGTCTTATTCATTATTATCCCTCCTGAAATTTGATGATATCATTTTATATCACACACTATGACTCGTCAAGGGTTTAGGCCCAAAAAACTGATAATAAGTGCAATTAATCTTACCATTGAAGATTTTACGTCTCTTATCCGCTTTATTGCCATAAACATATTCAAAATCACTATAGGCAGTGTAAATATACTTTGACCAGGAATCAAACTGATTAAAGCTGTTTTTGATTTCCAAGTAAAGTTCTTTAGCACTTTCCTGGTCAAGCATCCTCTCACCATATGGAGGATTGCAGATGATGATTCCATATTCATCTGTTTTCTTCAGATCCTTCACGGCTTTTGTTCTGAAGTCTATCAGAGATTCGACGTTAGCTCTTTTTGCATGGAATTTTGCCATATCAACGGCTTCACTGCTGATATCTGAACCGAAAATAAGCTGTTCATGATAATCATTTTCCATATCATAGGCTTCTTCATAAGCCTTATCCCATATTTTTTTATTCATAAAGCTAAAAAGACTGGAATCAAATTTTCTGTTTCCTCCCGGAGCAATATTCTTAGCAATCAAAGCTGCTTCGATAGGAATTGTTCCTGAACCGCAAAAAGGATCAAGAAGAATTCTTCCTTTATTATAATACGACAGCAAAATGAGAGAAGCAGCAATAGTTTCACTTAAAGGGGCTTCATAGTTTTTAATTCTATACCCTCTTTTATGAAGACTTTCACCAGTGGTATCAATAAATACACTGACTGCATCATCAAGAATGTAAACCGATACAACCACCCTGTCCCCATCTTCAGGCAAAGAAGCATATTTCTTCAGCAGTTTATCCACAATGCTCTTTTTAACAATTGACTGGCAGGCAGGTACCGATGTGAGTTTTGATTTCAATGACGACACCTTAACATTGATTTTATTATTATAATGTATATAATCACCCCAGCTGATGGTATTGATATTGTCAAACAGCTGATCAAAAGTACTGGCATTGAAATACTTAAGACTGATAAATACCCTGCCGGCAGTTCTTAGATTGATATTACATCTGGCAATAGCTGTAAGGTCACCTTCAAAAGATACTCTTCCGTTATCTACCTTTGTGACAGTATACCCTAATTTCTTTATTTCATTTGACAGTACGGCTTCTACTCCGAATATGCATGATGCTGTTAAAATCATTTCTACCTCCATGATTTTCTATTATATAACGTAATGCTGAAATAAAATAGTTTAACTTGATATTTATGGTTATTTCTGATATATTCAAAAATAGATTTTTTACAAACAGGAGTATCATTTAATGTTAGGCTTAGAATTCTTATTAGATCTTGCAATCATCATTGTTTCCACTAAATTACTTGGTGTTATTACAAAAAAGTTTCAATTGCCACAGGTAGTAGGAGCACTTCTTGCAGGATTAATTCTGGGTCCGGCTTTTTTAGGTGTTGTCAATGACACTGATTTCATTAAAACTCTTGCAGAGCTTGGTGTTGTCATCATCATGTTCTCCGCTGGCCTTGAAGTGGATATCAATGAAATGAAATCTGCAGGTAAAGCAGCTGTGGTTGTAGCGATTTTAGGTGTTCTTGTCCCTCTTCTCGGAGGATTCCTCATCGCTTCTGCTTTCCAGTTATCTTTTCAGCCGATCTTTCAGAATATATTCATTGGAGTCATTATTACAGCAACCAGTGTCAGTATCACTGTAGAAGCACTTCAGGAAATGGGGAAACTGAAAAGCCGAATCGGTACCATTATTTTAGGTGCTGCTGTATTTGACGATTTTATCGGTATAATTGTATTGACAGTTGTTTCAGGACTGGCAGGATCTGGTTCTAGTGATTCTGTCATATTTGTGGTTGTAAAAATCATTGCTTTCTTCTTTGTTGCTTTAGTTGTCGGGATACCTTTTAACAAACTTTTCAACAGCTATTCAAGAATGCATAAGAAAAAAAGAAGATTTCCTCTTTTCGCTTTAGCTTTTGCACTGTTTCTGGCATTCATAGGCGAAAAGTATTTTGGTGTAGCTGATATTGCAGGTGCTTTCATTGCCGGATTGATAGTTTCAAAGACTGTACATGCTAGCTATATTCACAGAAGAACAGAGATACTTTCCTATATGCTCTTAAGCCCGATTTTCTTCGCAAGTATTGGATTAAGCATACAGATTGAGACTTTTTCACTTAAAATGCTGTGGTTTACGCTGGCGTTCATTTTAGTCGCTTTGTTGACTAAAGTCGTTGGTTGCGGTGTTGGTGCCAAACTCTGCGGGGTATCAGCTAGAGAGTCAATGCAGATAGGCATTGGTATGGTTGCCAGAGGTGAAGTCGGATTGATTATTGCCAATAAAGGAGTTACTTCGGGTATTTTACCGGCATCTTTTTTCGCACCGGTTGCTATCATGGTTATCCTTACTTCCATTTTCACTCCGGTCTTACTGAAAGTGGCATTGACTGAACGAAAGAAAAAACAGATAATTAAAGAAGGTAATTATTAATGAAAACAAAAAAAATAAGCTTAAAGAAAATCTACATTATTTTAGCAGTGGTCGCAGGAGCGATTCTCATTCTTAATCTAGCTGCATTGCTTGTTAAAAACAGCAGCAACCAGAATGAATACAGAAAAGAAGTCAAGTTGATTGAAAGCTCCATCGATAAGAACGATGCAGTAACAGCTATCAATACATATAATACTATTAAAGACAGTATTCTAATTGATTCTGACTCTTACTCTAGAATTGAATCAGCAGTCAATAAGTCTTTTCATGATTTCATATCAGTAGTATCTTCTACTGGTGTGACAGAACAGCCATCGCTTCAGATTTTCCGAAATTTTTATGATTTTATTCTTGACAGCACCATTGAAAATGAGTTGAGTGCTCTTTATGACAGTTATCTTGAAGACACATTGACTTACAACAATTATATGCTTGCATTGGCTTCACTTGACACAGTCAGCCAGAGTAAAGCTGAAACCTCCTCAATCAAGGAACTGATTAAGACAATCAGAGATTCAAGACTGGATTACAACCTTGCCATGGAAAAGTTTGATGCTGTCAATTATGAAGAAGCGATTGATCTTTTCAGAAAAGTAATCCCTGCTGACCCGTTATATTATGAAAAAGCAAAAGAGAAGATTGAGGACAGTATAAAACTATTAAAAGAACAGATATTGAATCAATCAAGTTCCCTGGCAAATCAGGGATTTTATTTGAATGCATATCAGATACTGAATTCACATATTTCATATTTTGAAAATGATGATGATGTTATGCTGACCATGAAATATTATAAAAGTCTTGAGCCTGAACTCGAATTATATGATGGACCCGTTTATCAGGTTTTTTTCCACAGTCTCATTATTTATCCAGAACTGGCATTTGATGGTGATTATGAAGATGAAGGTTACTATAAATATATGACCACAACTCTTGAATTCAAAAGAATGCTTGAAAAATTTTATGAAGATAATTTTATACTCATTGATATTAATTTATTAATTGATACTAAAACTTCCGGTCAATCCACATTAGTCAGTAAAGCAGACTTAATGATTCCAAAAGGTAAAAAACCGCTCATTATTTCAGTCGATGATGTTTCCTACTATAATTATATGGATGGAGACGGTTTTGCTGACAAACTTGTTCTTGATGAAAACGGTGAAGTAGCCACATTAGTCAAGACACCTGAAAACAACTTAGTCGTGACAAGAGATGGTGATGTCATTCCCATTCTTGATGATTTTGTTAAGACTCACCCGGATTTTTCATTTAACGGAGCAAAAGGAATCATTGCTTTGACAGGTTATGAAGGGATTTTCGGATATGAAACTCATTTAACTGAATCAAGTAATTATGACGCTGAGTTTCAGCAGGCAGCAATCATCGCAGATAAGCTTAAAGAAAGCGGATGGTTATTTGCCAATCACAGTTACACTCATAACAATTATTTCAAGGATCTTACCATCAATATGGAACAATTGACATATGATACTGAAAAATGGGAACTTCAAGTAGGTGCTATTGTCGGAAAAACTAATATATACATCTCCCCTTTCGGCTATATCTTTCCAGTCACTGATGAGAGATTTAAATACATTACTGAAAAGAAAGGTTATTATATCTATTGTCCAGTCGGCGGAACAGGCACAATCAAATACAACGATAAAAGCCTTGTCATGTATCGAATCAATTTAGATGGGAAAACACTTAAAATAAACACCCAGCTGACAGCACCTTTCTTTGATGCTAGTGAAATTTTAGATGAAAGAAGACCTACTTACATATGGTAATTGATTCTCTTTACAGAATGACCTGTATCATTTAGGCTGTAGACTAACCGAACCTGCCAGTAATATAATCTTCTGTTCTCTGATCTTTAGGATTTGAGAAAATCTGTTCTGTCATACCATATTCTACCATCTCACCCATTAAGAAAAATGTTGTTCTATCTGAAATTCGACCGGCTTGCTGTAAAGAATGTGTGACGATATTGATGGTATAATCCTTTTTCAATGTCTCAATTAATTCTTCAATTTTTGCTGTGGCAATAGGATCTAATGCTGATGTGGGTTCATCCATTAAAAGAACATCCGGTTGAACTGCTATGCAACGAGCTATACACAGTCTCTGTTGCTGTCCTCCTGATAAACTATATGCATTATCTTGTAAACGATCTTTTACTTCATCCCATAAAACAGCACTTTTCAAGCTGTTCTCTGCAATTTCCAATAATAATTTCTTATCTTTAATACCATGAATCTTAGGCCCGTATACAACATTTTCATATATTGATTTTGGAAATGGATTTGGTTTTTGGAATACCATACCCACATTTGTTCTCAAATGTTCCACTCGGACATCTTTGTCAAAAATATTTTTTCCATGGTACATGATTTCTCCATTGATTTTAACACCTGGTGTATTTTCAACCATTCGATTCAAAGTTTTAATAAATGTTGATTTTCCGCATCCTGATGGGCCTATAATGGCAGTGACTTCATTCCCATATATCTTCATATTAATATTTTTCAATGCCTGAGACTCTCCGTACCAGAGATTCAACCCTCTGACATCATACACTGATTTTTCTGCTTCAATATTTTCTTTCAATTTAACCTCCATAATTAAAACTTACTTTGATATTTGTTTCTGATGAATATGGCTACCGAATTTAAAGAGAACAATACCACCAGCAACACGACAATCGTTGCTGCCGCCAAATTGGCATACTCTGCGGTCAAGACCGTATCAATTGTCCAATAGTAAATCTGAATCGGTAAAGCGGTAAAACTGCTCATCAGATTCTGTGGTATTTTCAAGATCAATGTCGGAATGCCCAGTACAACCAAAGGAGCTGTTTCTCCCAGTGCTCTTGATATCGATAGAATTGAGCCAGTCAGGATTCCGGGAAGCGCCACCGGTAATATCACCTTTCTGATGGTTGTCCAGTTATTGGCTCCCATAGCATAAGATGCTTCTTTCAAAAATAACGGTACAGCTCGAATAGCTTCTTGACTTGAAACAACAATGATAGGAAGTACTAACAAAGATAATGTGAGACCACCAGCCAGAATACTTGACCCCAGATTTAAAAATCTCGAAAAAACTGTTAGACCTAAAAGTCCGAAAATGACTGACGGTACACTTGCCAAATTAGAAATGTTTATTTTGATAAAACTTTGCAGTTTTCCTTTTTTAGCATATTCTTCCAGGTAAATTGCCGTAGCAACTCCTATTACTAATGTAACCGGAATCACTACCAGCATCAAACCGAGGGAACCGATGATTGGACCATAAATTCCTGCTTTTTCAGGAAATCTTGATAAATTTCCTTTTAGAAAACTAATATTCAACCACCCGACACTTTGTGATGCAATTCTATATAGCAGTATAATTAAAACAACAATGATAAAAACAGTTGACAGAGAAAACAGGTATCCTGACAATTTATTGATCAGTACGCGTCTTTTGATTCTTTTATATTGCACATGTTTTTTTTTATCTGCTTCAAGGGTATTATTTTTTGATAATGAAACAATCATCTTAATATTCCTCCCTAATTTTTTTAGTGATAAGTTGAGTGATTAAGTTCATTAGCATGGTGAATACAAACAGCAGTAAACCGACCGCATACAGACTATAATATCCTGTAGTTCCGCTTGCTGCATCACCACTTGTGAATTCAACGATATAAGCTGTCATTGTCTGCATTGATTCAGTAATGTCAAATGATAAGTTCTTTGAGCTCCCTGCAGCGATGACAACAATCATTGTTTCACCAATTGCTCTTGACACAGCTAAAACGACAGAGGCTAAAATACCGGATATCGCTGCTGGTATCACTACTTTTCTTGTCACTTCCAATCTTGTTGAGCCAAGTCCGAAAGCACCTTCTCTTAATGCATTGGGTACTGCTTGCATCGCATCTTCAGATAATGAAGCGATCATGGGAATAATCATAATACCCATGACGATACCTGCACTTAACACATTTTTGGCATTAAGTGAGGGTATGACCTTCATTAATAGAGGTGTCACAAAAGAATATGCGAAAAATCCATAAACTATCGTAGGAATACCGGCTAATATCTCCATTATCGGTTTTAAGACTTTTCTTTTCTTTTGACTAGCGAATTCACTTAAATAAACTGCAGCAGCTAATCCGACAGGTACTGCTACGCACATAGCAATCAGCGTGGTCATTAATGTTCCCACTATTAATGGCAAAATACCAAAACTCGGATTTTCTCTCAATGGCGACAGATTCGCACTGAAAAATTCTGATAATGGTATGGCTTCAAAAAATCTGAAAGCATCAATTATTAATGTTAAAACGATACCTATTGTCGTAATAACAGACACCAGTGCTGCTAAAAAGAAAAACACAGGCATAATCTTATCCACTATATTTTTCTTTTTAATCAGATTATCATTTATGATATGTCTTACATTTTTTTGATTTATCATCTTTTTCCTTCCTGAATCTGCTCACTGCTGATGAATTTTATATTATGAAAATATTTCTGTTTATACATAAAAACCCTTAGGGTTATTTGATCATTCATATTTTTTCAAGCGATTAATCATTATTAGCAATATTCATCAGTAACTGATTCAAGGTATTTACCTTGAATCAGCCTGAGGGGGGATTTATAATTTATTCCAGTCCTTGTAACACTTCTAAATATGAATTATAAACGCTGGCTGGAAGTGGAGCAAAACCGTTTTCACCTGCTAATTTTGTCGCACCGTTTGCAGATACCACATATTTTGCAAAATCCAGTACCTGAGGTTTCTCTTTTGCAAATTTCAGATTAACATAGGTAAACACAGGTCTAGTGAACCCGGCATATGCCAGATCTTCACCAATCGTATTTAGCGTTGGTTCTACGGGACCATTACCGAAATCAACTTTTACTGCCTGAATCTTATCTTTGTTATTCACATAATAACCGAATCCGAAAAAGGCAATGGCGTTTTTATCTCTTGATACAAGATCAACCAGTGTTGAATATTCCTGCTCTAGATTCGCGGTTTTAACCATCTCTTTTTTCCCTAATATAACTTCATAGAAGAATTCGAAAGTTCCATGGTTTTCATTTGGACCATAAAATTTGATTTCTTCTGATGGCCATTCTGCTCTTATATCTGACCATAATACTTGATCATTTTCTTTGTAAAATCCCGACAGATACATATTGATGATTTCATCTTTTGTCATTTCTTTTGCCCATGTATTGTCATTATTAATAACAATGGTCAATCCATCCAATGCTATTTTAATCTCTAAAACATCATTTTCTGAATATCCGCTTGCCACAAATGATTCCATTTCTGAAGTCTTCATCGCTCTTGAAGCATCAGAAAGGTCTAACTCACCTACAACAAACTTTTTAAAACCTGCGCTGGAACCCACACGGCCTACTTCGACACTCACATCAGGTTGTTCATTAACCATATATTCTTCTGCAATGTGCGCCATTAACGGATATACTGTTCCTGAACCATCTACTACTACTTTCCCGCTTAACTGAGTGACAGGCTCTGTTGTAGATTCTGTCGAATTAGGTGCTGTTTCTGTCGAATTACAAGCAACTGACATCAATGAAATCGCTATTACAAGCATTAGTAACCATATTGACTTTATTCTTTTCATTTTATCTTCTCCTTATATTAGTGTTTTTTGTCATATAAAACATCTTGTCCTAACTTTAACACTCAAATGTTATGAAAAAGTAACCACTGTGTTAAATCTAAGTTAAATTTTGAGTTACTAAATAAAATACACTAAATTTTTTTCTTTG
>JAFGUQ010000167.1 GCA_016938455.1 Clostridia bacterium | reverse complement strand
GTGACTTCAATCTTCTGACATCAAACTATGCCAAAGATGCCACCATTCTCCCAAACAGGCAGATTGTCAAAAGAGCACAGGAAGGGGTTCCTTTCCTGTATGTTGATAAAGACCCGTATATTGTTCTAACCAGAGAAGGAAAGCTGGTATGGGTACTGGATGCTTATACTTTAACCGATCAGTTCCCGTATTCACAGGTATATGCAGGCATGAACTATATCAGAAATTCTGTCAAGGTCATTGTTGATGCCTATGATGGTAAAGTAAATTACTATATCATTGATGATACTGACCCCTTAATCAATGCCTATGATGCGATGTACCCTGGAATTTTCAAAAGAGAGGAACTTCCGGTTGATATCAAAGAACATATGAAATATCCTGAATTTCTGTTTGAAATGCAGACAGATTTAATGAAAAAATATCATTTGGATGAGACAGAAGTATCTGCTTTTTATTCACAGCAGGACTTATGGGATATTGCCAAGTATCCGGCTGATGGAACGACTGGTTCTGTCAAAGACATTGACTCTTATTATCTTAACCTTAGATTACCTGCAGTCGGTGAGAAAGAGGAACTTGTCATTGTGCGTCCGTTCACTCCTTCTAGTGCAGAAAGACACAACATGGTCTCATGGCTCACTGCCAGAAATAATTATGAGAATTATGGCGAGCTGATTTTATATAACTATCCAAAGAATACCAATGTTTTCGGTCCCTATCAGGTGGAAGTCAAGATTAATCAGATTGATCAGATATCCAAGGATATGACATTATGGGGACAAAGCGGATCAGATGTTTATAAAGGAAGTCTGCTGGTTATCCCTATTGAAAACAGCATTCTTTATGTTGAGCCGATCTATATCAAAGCGGCAGGATCCAGTGCCATTCCTGAAGTAAGAGAAGTCGTGACTGGATTCCAGTCAGGAGAGCAGTTTATTTTTGGTATCGGAAATGATGTCAAAGATGCAGTGACTAACATGTTCAGCAAAGTAGGGGTAGTGATTCCTGATGAGGGAGAAGTGACTATTCCTGATGGAAGCACTGTCAGCGAAGAAGTATTGAAACAGCTTAAGGATATGTATGAACAGCTTCAAAAGCAATTAGATGAACTTTCTACTTTAATAAATTCACTGGAAGGGACTAATTAGTGACAGATAATGGAGACTGCAAGAAACAGGGTGATTGAATGGTCCTATCAGTCAGATAAAATCTACAGTGATCCGTTCAATCAGATCAAAGTATACGCGATGATACAAAAATCAGGTAGAAATGCAATGAAGCTGCCTGGTTTTTTTGCAGGTAATCAGACATGGTCATTCAGATTTTCCTCAGTTGAAACAGGAAAATTCACATTTACCACAGGATGTTCTGATGAAACGAACCATGACCTTCATCTCAGAACGGGTGAAATCACTGTTCATGAATATGAAGGGGAACATAAGATATACAAGCATGGACCATTAAAAAGGAGTCAAGGCTTGAAGTATCTCATTCATGAAGACGACACACCGTTTTTATGGCTAGGAGATACCTGGTGGATGTCACTGACAAAAAGGTTGTCATTGAATGATTTCAAGAGTTTGCTGAATGATCGGGTTAAGAAGAACTATTCCGTGGCTCAAATTGTCATGGGACTATATCCAGATATGATGCCATTTGATGAAAGAGGTGCCAATGAAAGAGGATTCCCGTGGACTGAAGATTATCAGACAATCAATCATGCCTATTTTGACTGGGCAGACCAGAAAATACAACTTATGATTGAAGAAGGAATAATGCCGTGTCTGGTAGCATGCTGGGGATTTTTCCTGCGTTATGCAGGAGTTGAAGTCATAAAAAAGCACTGGGAATATATTATTGCAAGATATGGTGCATATCCGGTTGTTTGGTGCCTGGCAGGAGAAGCACTCATGCCTTTTTATATGGACTATGAGTTTCATGATCCAGTTAAACAAGAAGAATACATGATTTGGGCAAAAGAAAAATGGACTGAAATTGCTTTGCATGTCAGAGAGTATGACCCTTATAAAAGAGTTTTAACTGTGCATCCTACGCAGTATGGAAGAGACATGCTGAATGATGATAGGTTAATGGATATGGAAATGCTGCAGACTGGACATGGTGGATTCACCAGTCTTGCAAGCACTGTTGATATGGTCAACAAAGCAGTTTCAAGAAAACCTGTCATGCCTGTGATTAACAGTGAGGTATGCTATGAAGGAATCTGCGGGACAAGTTATTGTGATATACAGCGGTTTCTGTATTACAGCTGTATGTTAAGTGGCACCTGTGGGTTCACATACGGTGCGAATGGTATCTGGCAGGTCAACACAGAGGAGATCCCTTATGGTCCATCACCACATGGTGCTACCTGGGGAGATACACCATGGAATACAGCAGCAGCATTACCTGGTTCCATGCAGATCGGACTGGCTAAGAAGCTGCTTGAAGAGCATGAGTGGTGGAATTTTGAAAATCATCAGGAATGGGTTGAAGAAAAAGGTCATAATAACATCAAACCATATGCAGCAGGAATTCCAAAAAAAATAAGAATCATCTTTATGCCTTTTTTTGCCGGACTAGGCTGGCAGTTCACTTTAAGGAACATAGAACCAGATATTATGTACTCAGCTTATTTCTTTGATCCTGTCACTGGTGAAAAAACAGTTCCAGTCATAGTCAGACCTGATGTAAATGGGAATTGGACTACTGGTAAAATTACCAAGTTTCAGGATTGGGTTATTGTTCTTTCTGCCATCTGATGGTTATTTCAATTTACAATTCATTGTTTTTGGGATGCTTTATGTATAGTACAGCATGTTTTTAACTAGTCTATAAATAATTTATGTATACTGACTCTGGAAACATTTTTGAAAAGATGAGGGAAAATTTAAAATTGCCTGTTTATAAAAAAAGTTGAACTTATGTTCTTTTTACTGTATTATAGAAAACAGGGAAAAATAAGATAAAAAAATTATATCATCAATCATTGTATATTAGGGAGAAATTATGTTAAAAAGATTTAAAATTTTCATTGTTTTCATTATCATTTTGATAATAGCAGTCGCATGTCAGAACAGTTCAATTAAGGAATCTGACAACGGAATAGTATTTACAGATTATGATTGTGAAATGGTCATTAATATTTCAACAAATACTGATCAGGCTTATGTATTTGAAAGCCAATGGAAAGGCAAAATGGCAACATGGCAGGAAGAAATTGAAAGTAGATACGGAATTAAAATCAATATCAATTACGTTTCAGCATACAATTTCTCATTATACATGGATGGCAGTTACCTGATTGATCAGATAGAAAATGAAGGGATGACAGACCTGATTGCTTTGAATTATTATGAAATTGCGAACATCGGAAAACTGGTTGAACAAGGGTTAATTCTACCACTTGATGAGTATCTCGAGGACAATGCTGCTTATAAGAACCTTCCTGATTACATTTTGAAACCATATTACATTCAAGGTCATTTATATGCCCTTCCATCCGGCAATTCGAATTTTCCATCGCTGCGACTAATCAATAAGAAAATGCTTCTTGAAACAGGGTTAGCTGTTCCAGAGACATTAAGCGAGTATTATGAAATGCTGGTCGGTTTTTCTAAGATTGATGATGCTGTCCCAATGGTTATGAATTTATATAACAATAATGCAGTTCCTATGATTCATTCTCCGCAGATGGGTTGGGGAGCATCAAATGCTATTTTAAATCTGAAAGACATTTTCTTTGCCAATGGCTGTTATCCTTCATATAACGGATATACAAGCATCGGATATGATCCGCTTACAGGAGCCATTGAGGATTTCATGCTGAAACCTGACGCATCGGTTACTTTTACCTATATTGATAATCTGTTTGAAAGTAAACTCTTACAAGTGAAAAAAGTAAATGACTTTGATGTGTTCTCAACAGATAAAACCTATGGCTCCTATTATAACTGCATGAGTAATTACAAAGAAAGTTATAAATCCGATTATGAAACCATCTGGTACTTGAAAGGAAGCAATGATAAATATTTAAATGATGTGGAACCATCAAAAATGGTCTATGTATTGTCAAGAAATTCTGTTAATCCAAAAGAAACAGTCAATGCATATGTAAATGCATTCATGCTTAATAAAGAAGGTTATCAGTATATGTATCTGGGATGTAAGAATGATGCTTTTACAGTTGATGAAAACAGACTGGTTAGAAAAGAAGAAACCAATCTGATGCGCCTCGTTGATGTGAACATTGATTATCTGACCAGCGACAACCGAAAATATACGAATGAAGCTGGTATTGAATATTTCCAGAATATGACTCAGTTCAAATCATTGGCTGAGAGCCTGATTCAGGATGATATGTTTTTCACAACCACTTGCTACCCATTTGCTGATAATGTCATGGCAGCCGGTGATGTGTTCGGATGGTTTTTTGATTACTTCATCAATGGTAAAGGAAGCAACAGTATTGATGATATTATGGAAGAATACCGAATATATGCTAAGATTTATGGTGCCAAAGAGGCTTTGGATCAGTTAAATGAATTATATGGCACTAAGGCTACATATACTTTTTGATAATCACATGATGCAAAGATGAATGAATTAATGACAACTTATAAGTTGATAAAACAAGGGGCAACGTTTAGAATAGAGATAGCATAGGGGGATTACATAAATATGAATCTGAAAAATTCGATTATGGTAAGGTATTTCTTATGAAAAATTCTCAATTCAAAGAAAAATATGGACAGTACGCTTTGATTGCCGGAGGCTCTGACGGATTGGGTTATGCTTTTGCAGAAGCCATAGCACTTCGGGGATTGAACCTGATTCTGATTGCCCGTCAAGAAACACGATTAAAAGCTGCAGCGGCAAAACTTAAAGAAAAATATAAAATTGATGTCATCTCTATCGTAGCGGATCTGGCTGATTATGAAAATGTGAAAAAATTGATTAGTAGGCTTGATGTTTCAATTGGGTTGCTTATATATAATGCTGCATTTGCTCCAATCGGGTTATTTGAGAAGACAAGCGAGGATCATTTGGTACTTGCCACAGAAATTAATGTAAAAGCACCGCTGCTACTAACTAAACTTTTATCAGAGAGAATGATTCAACAAAAAAGAGGAGGCATTGTACTGATGTCGTCTCTTGCCGGAGGACAAGGCAGCCCCAAACTTGCTGCTTATGCAGCAACTAAATCATTTAATGCCATATTAGCGGAAGGTCTCTGGAAAGAACTGAAACCGCATGGAATCGATGTAATTGCCTGCTGTGCCGGCGCAATTCTCACTCCTGGTTATCAGCAAGCTGAAAAAACAAAACCAGCACCTGGAACGTTAAGCGCTGAAAAAGTTGCATATAAGACATTGGAAGCCTTAGGAAAAGGCCCTATTATTATTCCCGGAGTAATAAATAAGATTGGTCGTTTTATTCTTACTCGATTATTGAGCAGAAAAGCGGCCATAGGAATAATGTCGAAAAACACCGGAGGTTTATCATGAAATTGTTTTTAGGTTTAATCACTCCATTAATCATTTACTTAATCATCACTCTATTACATGTCATCATACCAGTGAAGAAAATTAAGGGATATGTTAAAAACGAAATATCAGAAGAAGTTATGAATTACAGAATCAATGGGAAATTTGTTCTTCTTTCATGTATTCTCTTATGGGGTTTACTTGGGTATTTAGATATCATTCCATATATATGGTTGTATGAAACCAGGTGGCTGGGACTAATTGGAGCCGTTATCATCGGATTAACCTATTCTTTTTACATTGTTTTAAAATATCCATCTACCGGTAAATCTTTTTTTGCTGATTTTTGGTTTGGCAGAGTAAAAGATTCTCAGCTTAAAGACGGCCTCATTGATGCGAAGCTATGGTTTTATTTAATTGGTGCTGTGATGCTTCAGTTAAATGTTCTGTCATTCGCAGCATATCATATAATGAATGTTGAAAACATAAATTATGGTTTTCTTCTCGGATGTGCCATGTTAACATGGTTTTGCTTTGATTATCTTATATTCGAAAAAATCCATTTATGGACATATGATTTTATTGCTGAACGTGTCGGATTCAAATTAGGATTTGGCTGTCTTGCGTTCTATCCATATTTTTATTCAATCTCACTTTGGTTTACTGCTCATCTTCCTAATCCTGGCCATCCATTGTGGTTTACAATCCTTTCTGGTGTGCTTTTCCTTTTCGGCTGGATGCTGACAAGAGGTGCGAATATGCAGAAATATTTCTTTAAAGTGACTCCTGAACGAAAAT
>JAFGUQ010000166.1 GCA_016938455.1 Clostridia bacterium | reverse complement strand
CTGTTTCTGAAGGTACCGGTGCAGTGAGTAATTGTTCATTGATTCTCCCTCATAAAGCTAACCTCTGTATTTTGTTTGATTATATGCTTTCCGGCTATAGCATTTCAAGCTCAGTCAAATGGAACTAAAATTTTACATGTGCTTACTAGCGAGTGTTGAAAAAAATCAGCGATGTCGATAATTTATATCTTCCTTGAAATGTTCTGCAATTATTTTGCACTTTTCGTTATCAAAAAGGAACTTGTGAAAACAACAGCGTTTTGAAAAATCATCATTGGACGGATCTTTCCTGCTATATATACAGCTTATACATGAATTATAATTCTTCTTAGCAAGTTCCAAAATGTTACACTTGATTTGCCCAACACTAAAACTATCATTATCATACGATAAAACCAGTTCCATGTAATTTTCTATACGATTGTTTTCGTATGCAATATAGTTTGGTAATATGTCTTTCCTGTTTTTTATAAATTTCTTGAACCAGTTCCATGGAAATTCTTTTGTATTACTGCAAATTCTGTATAGGTTCCGGGCAGTCTTTTCATTTTCAGCATTCCTGGAATTAATATTCAATAAATAAGCCATATCCTGAAGTGTCATGCATTCAATGTCATTGAAATACATTGAATTATGAAGAAAACTCCATACAGTAGTATCTTGTGTAGCAAATAACAAAACATCATTTAACTTCGCATAAAGAAGAGATTTATATTCACCTAAATCTCTTTTGCAGTCTATATTGAAGGTATTCCTTAGTTCTTTGTCACAGGTCTTTTGAAATGCCTTTGTAATGTCATCTGTAATGTTGATATCATACACTAAACCAATGTTCTCACTAGACTCAAGCAAAACCTTCAACTCGTCCTTGAGGGAGCCATCCAATATCTCATTGAAAACTGTTTCATGTATCAAAACATCATTGAAAAAGCCCAGAATAGTTTTTAGTTGTCCTTTGAATCCTATTATTACTGATGCATCAAAAAGTACCGGCGACTCAATTTTCATCCTCTTTTTCCTTGTCTGCAATACCGAAGCTGCCCAAATCAATGTCCAGGGGATCAATTGTTTTATTTACAATATCAAACTCAAAGGGAGTTTTATCATATTTTTCAAGGATTTGCTCAAGACGGCTAAAAGATAGTCCGAATTTGGAATACACTTCAACTGCTGTCTTGACTGCATTGAGGCTATTATATTTTCTTTTGTCTGATTCCCTCAGACATTTTAAATCTTCACAGACTTCATTATCAAGCAAACTGCACATTTCCAATACCCTTTCTTCAAGAGTGATCAGCTTTTTAAAAATATCCTCTGCAATTATTCCTGCTTCATATAATCTTTTTATTATCATTTTATATGGAACTTCATACATTCGCTGTAGCTTTATTATTTCCATCATTAACTCAGCTTCGTTCTGATATTTCGAATTGAATCCATTGAATCGTTCTTTGATTACGTCCACGGGTAATAAAAATGAAGCTGCAAAATAATTTGCCTTTCTCTCTTCACTTTCAATGTCTTTTTCTGACAGTTCCTCTGAAATATCATTGGTATCACAGACAATCAGGTTATCAGAATACATACTTTTATTCTGTATGACATGGTAAAGCTCATGGGCACAAACAAAGTTTTGAAGACCCCTGCTCATGTTTGAGTTGACAAAAACATGAACCTTGTCATCCTTTTTATATGTAAAACCACAAACATTATCTGATTCAATGGGATATATGAAAAGAAGAACATTATATTTGTACTCAAGAATATCAAAAACCTTGTTGCCCAACGGACCAACTTCTCCCAAGCCCTTCATTCTTCTTTGCTCCAGGGCCATTCTTTCTATGCTGTAAGTCTCTTGTTTTTTTAACATAAAATCACCGTCAATATCTCTTTAGCATATTTTTCAAAGATATGGCCTCATCAACCATAGCAAGTATACTTTCTACTTCAGAAATGTCGCCAGCTGACATCATTTTGTTCTTCGTCATATACTGAAGGACATGATCCGAGTCATCATTTAGTTCCAGAATTATGTCAGCAGATATATTATAGAAACCACATATCTTTCTTAATTCCTCAACGCCGATTGACTTCCTGTCGTTCTCCAATTTACTGTATGTTGATTGGTTTATATCAACTATCTTTGAAAATTCCTTTGAAGAAATATTCTTTTCTTCCCTCAGTCTTCTGATAATACTACCTGTAGTGTCCATATCAACCCCTCCTCTGATTCAATATTACACCACATTTTCTATTTATGCAATTCTAATGACTATGTTCAATTTTTAATTTCTCAATTAGAAATTATGATAATACAATTTAGTATGTATATACTTCACTTATACAGACATTTGTGAATCAGCAACCGAACATTGTAACCTTCAGACAGTTCAGTTTGCAGAAATATCGTAGTTCATCGTTCCAATAAGGCCCTTTGAACTTCTGTACAAATCTCTTTAGGAAAATGTCAAAATCATCAGACTGACCTGTAAGCAACTCTGAAAACCTCCGAGTTTCATTTTCATCAAATCTGTGAAACATTTCATGTTCGCCATCATCATATGGTAAGCATGAGCCTAGGACCTGTTCCTCTATTTCAAGACAACCTTCCCTGACGCCTGCCCAGACTACCTTGCTGCTGTTTTCAAAATAATCACTGTACAGGGTCATGCTTATTTCACTTATATTCCTGTCCTTTGCCTCAGTGGCTTTGCTCAATATATATTTGGTTTTTTCCACAGGAAACGGGGCCTCATCAGGTCTGTAATATCCTATTTCTTCTACAATGGCTATTTTCTCCTGATTTTCTTTGCCTACCGGTACTATCACCTCATCCCCTACTCTGATGCTTTCATCTTCAGTGAGGTAGTGGTACCTGTTTCCCCCTTCGTAAAATTCAATACCGCAGAATATGAATTCACCGGGATTACGCACTTCATTTCGCTCGATATGTTCAGCCAATCCAACAAGATTGGCAAGTTCCTTCCATTTTTCAGAGCCTTCCTTGTAACCGGTTACTGCCCACCCGCGGCTTCCCTCATACCTTGAATAAAGCAACCACTGCGTTGGTTTCCTTCCTGGGCATGGCAGTTCCTGGCTGTACCTCCAGTGATCTGTCTGAAGATTTTCCCATTTCTCCAAAAATTTTCTGCTCTCAAAGACAGATAATGTTCTGTACCATTCATGTGTGTGGTTTATGATCTTTTTGCCCGAAGCAATAAAGTGAAATGTAAAATAATCAGTGGTGATGTCTTCCATGAGTATTATCTCAGCAAGCTTTCTGTCCCTGCCCTTTCCATCAAGTTCATGCAGATGCTTCAGCAATTCATTCACTTTTCCATTTCGGATATACTCATGCAACACACCTTCACAGAAATGATCCGCACGCATAATATACTCCAACAATACAAGGGTGCCCTGTTCATCAAGGTCTTCAACACCAACATCTTCAACCCTGAGTTTATTCGGGTTAAAACCCATTTGCTCCAGCACTTCCCGGTATAGGAACATTTTATACTCAGGATGGGTTTCAGCGAACTGATACATTTCCTTGATAAAATCATT
>JAFGUQ010000165.1 GCA_016938455.1 Clostridia bacterium | reverse complement strand
TTCAAGCCTTTCACTAAGCTTTGTTACATAATCCGGATATTGTTTCAACCCTTCTTTTACTGACCGGTACCGGATACTCTTAATAATCGGTATGACTTTATTGAACTCAGAGGCAGGCAATATACTTTTGATTTTCTGTTCGATCTCAATGATTTTCTCTTCTTTGACTGAATAAAGCTCATGTTCGGTGAGAATATCTTCACTGGTATATTGCTTAATGATTTGGATATCCTTTTCAAGGGCATCCAAGATTGACTTTCTGTCAATACGACGAATGGCTTCAATCGTACCATCATTATATACTTCCTCTTCAATCTCATTGAGTCTCGTGGCTATGTTAGCCATGTAGAATTGGGCAAAAGAACCTTTGTAGGTGTGGATCTTTCTTAATACCTCCTCATATTCCACCTCTTCAATCCCTTGAAAATCCCGGGTCAAATCCCCCATAAAATCCTCATAAACACTGATAAATGAAGATCTGTTCTGCAGAACCTTCACAATCATTTGAAGCATATCTCTTTCAGCCATCATCTGGCCTTCAAGCTCCCTTTTTTCTGAAATATCTGTCATGATGATCATCATCAGATTCCTGTTCTTTTCATCACTTACCAATTTGTAGTCAATCTGATGGGCTCTTCCATGTAAAACCGTTTCCTCCGGCAGTAAAGGAATGAAAAGGTCACGTTCATTTTCCGTACCAAGAATGCTTTTGATGAGCAGGGATTCAATGAACTCTTTTTGTTCCGGATCCGTAAAAAGGTAATCTGTGATCTTCTTCCCTGCTAAATCGTGATGGTCATCTGATTCACATAACATTTCCAGACAAGTCAGACTGTATTCAGCATTTATGACCAGATTGCTGCCAAAGGTCATAAAACCTTGACCCACATTGTCAAGAAGATTCTGTAATTTCATCGTTCTACTCAAGTAAGCATTATTCATAGACTGAAGAGAATGGCTGGTTGTTAGCAACTGATCGTTTTGGGACTCCAGTTCATCCCTTTGAGACTCCAGTTCATCACGCTGCGCCTGTAATTCTTCATTCTGAGCAGTAGTGATTTCATAATATTCTGCAATTTTGTGCATAATCTTATTGGTTGAATCTTTAAGACTGACCACTTCTGAGACCGGCTTCCTGACGTCAAGAACAACATTAAGCGCATCTTCAAGATCATCATTAGCCAAGTCTTCAATCTGTTTTGCTAACACCTCCAATGGTCTCGTTACCGCTTTTGACATCACAGCTGATAGAATTCTGCTTAAAAACTGATTG
>JAFGUQ010000164.1 GCA_016938455.1 Clostridia bacterium | reverse complement strand
TTTTGCTTGTTCTTTGGTGCATGGTCAATCAGATACCTGTAAAGCGGATGTCTGTTTTCTCCATTGACATCCAGTTTCGCAAACATTTCAAAAGTAACTCCATAATTCATCTGACAGAAATTAAGTATTTCTTCATCTGTTCCCGGATCCTGCTCCTTGAACTGATTACATGGAAAACCCAGCACGACAAGTCCTTTATCCTTATATTTCTGGTTAAGTTTTTCAAGCCCTTCAAATTGAGGAGTAAAGCCGCATTTGCTTGCAGTATTCACAATCAGAAGTAGTTTTCCTTTATATTTTTCAAGGGTTTTTTCTCCTCCGTAAATATTTTTAATATTTATATCATATATACTCATTTTTTACCTCCAGTAGTTTATGGTTATATATACCCATTTTTTGTCTTTTTAACGTTCACTGTCGGCATTGTCCTAAATGTGATAAAATAGATTCCAGGAGAAGATAAATGAGATTATTTGAATGTCTGCTATTACTATCAGTTACCATGTCATTGATTTACAGTCTGTTTGTCAAGAAAAAATCACTGCTGGTTAACGATGTCCTTGTATTCTTTTCCTTTATTTTCTTTATTGTTCATGCATTAGCCGAAGGAACAAGATGGCAATTAGCAGGTGTCTATATACTATTGGCCGTTTTCATTCTCTGTTTACGTTATCATCATTTAAATAAAAAGAATTTTGAATCATTCACATTCCCTAAATATGCGAATATCATCTTATGTGTTTTACTTATATTGTCTATGATTCTTCTTGTCATTTTCCCGGTTTATGTCATGAAAAAACCTGATGGAATGTATCAGACAGGTACTAGAATCTATGAGGCCACTGATGAAAATCGGATAGAAATCTATGGGAATGAAAAAGACCAGTTCCGGAAACTGAAATTTCAGGTATGGTATCCTGCTGATCATGTAGAAAACTTTCAGAAAACACCCTGGCTTTATGAAGGAGTTGAAGTGGCAAAAGGAATTTCAAAAATGCTTGGATTCCCTTTATTTACGCTTAACCAGACTAAATATATCACGACTCATTCTTATTTGAATGCCCCTCTAAGTCAATCAGAACCTGATTATCCGGTAGTTGTCATTTCCCATGGCTGGAATGGTTTTCGAAGCCTTCATACTGATTTTGCAGAAACATTAGCCAGTCATGGTTTTGTTGTTGTCTCCATAGATCACACTTATGGAGCAGCAGTCACTGTTTTCGAAGACGGTACTGTCCGATATAATTATGGTAAAGCTCTTGATGGCAGTCTCAGCCCTGAAAGTTTCATTGCCTCAGCGAATATCCTGGTAGATACTTATTCCAAAGACATCCTGTTTGTAATTGACCAGCTTGAACTTCTGAATCAAAATGATGATGCTTTTAAAAATTCTCTGGATTTGACTAATATAGGGCTCGCTGGTCACTCGACTGGTGGTGGAGCGGCAGTTCTGTCAGCCATTCGAGATGACAGGATAAAAAGTGTATTCGGTTTAGATTCATGGGTTGAACCAATTAACCTGAAAGAAATAGAAAGCGGTCTTGATGTCCCCTCTTTTTTCCTTCGTAGCGAACAATGGGAAAATTCTAAAAATAACGAGAATTTATTTAATTTAATTGATCATTCACCAATGGTATTAGGTCTTTATCAAGTCACCGGAACTTATCATGTTGATTTTTCAATGTCATATGTTTTTTCTCCTATTTCCAAGCTGATCGGAAAATCAGGTAGCTTAAAGAGTAAAATAAGTATACAATTACAGAATGATCTTATCCTTGATTTTTTCACTCAGACTTTAATGAATCACGATATGAACATGACAAAAACAGCTAAGTACGGTGAGTATATAATAAAAATCAGAGGAGGTGAGTAATTTGAAAAATGTTTTCAGAGAAAACAAATGGCAGAAACTGCAGAAAGATAAACAGGCAAAAAAAGCAGAGGAAACAAAGAAAGAAACTAAAGAAGAAAAAGATAAAAATGAAAAAGCATAGAAATCTTACTCATTGATATCCTTTGCCTGTTCTTACAGCATTTTATGATAATCCATGAAAATGTCTTTTCTTACATTATTTCAATCATCTGTTTCTTTATATATCTTCATAGCAATCATCATATGATGTATTGTGCATCTTTTAATTCTTTTCATATGCCTAAGTATAGGTGGTTCTATGAAATTATACAGTTTAAGGGTATAATAGTATCAAATAGGAGGGTAAAAATATGTTGAAATGGATCGTAGTTTTCTTAGTTACATTTATAATATTCATGGTGGTTGATGTCATGTGGCTTGGGTTGTTTGCGAAAAAGTTTTATCGCAAGCATCTTGGATTCATTATGAGTGATAAATTCAATTTACCAGTCGCTGCAGCCTTTTATTTTGTTTTTATCATAGGTCTGCTTTTCTTTGTCGTGAGTCCTGCCATAAAAGATCAGAGCTTTGTCCATGCTCTTTTTGGAGGTATGCTTTTTGGTCTGATTACCTACGGAACTTATGACTTGACCAATATGGCAACATTGAAAAACTGGCCGAAGTTAATCACCATTGTTGATTTAATCTGGGGCAGCAGTCTATGTGGTGTGGTGTCAATGGTCAGTTATCTTTTATTTAAAACATATATTTAAACAACAATTTCGATACCGGCATTTGTTCCATGATCCTTGAGTAAAAGCTTTCCTTCACTGTATAGCCGTATTTTCACTATGCCTGATATTCCCTCTTTTATATTGCTTTTCATACCTTTTCGATTAGGAGCTATTAATTGAGCTGACTGTTCTGTTCTTGCATGAATGAAAAGAGTGAAGTTTTTATTAGTCAATCTTACTTTAAGTATGTTTCCTGAATGAATTCTGGTTTTAGCTTTTCCTTTTATATAAGTGGCAAACCGGTATTCCTTTTTGTCAATCAAAGTACACAGATATCCTTTGAAAGAAAATAGCCCGAACGGGATATGCGCCACAGAGCAGAAAAGACTTATGTCAGGATTGTTGAAATGATTACATTGAATCCAGCTGTAATCTTTTGGAAAAGATTTTCCCCAGTCTTTTTCCATGTACCCTTTCCCCTGCTTGAATAAAACGTCCTTAGCACCTATTGCAAGAGTTCCACTGATATAACGGCTCATGCTGACAAGCCCATGGTTGCATTCCAGATGTTTTATATATTTAAAAGGACCCATGATATTATCAATAACTATTTCTCTGTACAATTCTGATTTGGTATAGGTAAGAACTCCCCTGATTCTAAAGCCATTATCGTTCAAATCAATATCAATACCATTTTCAGAGAATGTGCAGTTTCCGATTCTGATCTGAAAAGGCTGATTATGGCTTTCAAAATAGGCTAAATCATATTTCACATAACCTGACTTGATTATATTACTTTCATTGTCGGTGATGATATACTGAATAAAACAATGCTTGTCCCGCCGATAAAGGCTGATGCCGGGAATGAATGAAATAGAATATTTTAAATTATCTGAAACATTTTTATAGTACCAGCCTTCAAAATATCTTTTTTTTGAAAGTGCTCCCTGAAACTGTAATGTTGATTTTTCTTTCTTTTTGTTATTAATAATCTTACTTCCCTATATCACTTAAAATATCACTGTATTTTTTATAAACCTCATCGACAATCTGTTCCCAGTTTCTATATAAAGTTTCGTATGCTTTATCACCTATTTCAGCTAATTTTTCTTTCTTGAATATGTTCTCTTTTATCTCTCTTACAAAACTGTCAACATCATTTTCGCAAAGCAGTCCATTAAAATCATGTATGACACCTTCAGATGCATTCGAGTCTTTCACTAACAGTGACGGGCACTTCAGTGCTGCCGCTTCTCTTACTACAATCGGTGCATTATCATATACAGACGGAAATACAAAAAGATCTGCTCTTGCAAAAAGACTTTTCAGATAGTCCCTGTCATGTATCGGGCCAAGATAAATCACATAATCTTCAATTTTCAAGTGAGCAATCATCTGCAGAAACTCTTTCTTAGCACTCCCCTCACCTGCAAAAATAATTTTTAACTTCATATTCTCCTGTTTAAGTTTAGCAACTGCCTGCAGAATCAGTTTAATATTTTTCTGCCATATGATCTGCCCTATGAATAGAAGCACCTTCTCTTCCTGAGGAATACTAAGATCTGAACTGATTTTTCTTCTTCGCTTCCCGTAATCTCCTGGAAAAGTGAAGTCTGTACCATTTGGAATAATATCAATGAATCCATTATACCCATAGCTCCGCAAAGTATTGGCACTTCCCTTATTAACCGCCCATACATAATCGACACTTTCATAAAACTCAATCGCTTTTTCTAAAGCGAGCTTAGAAAGACTTTCCGACTTCAGTTCCTGCTTAAAATCATCATATAACTTTGAATGAAAGGTAGCGATAATAGGAATTCTTGTGTTTTTAGCAATATCCATTGCAAATGCACCTGATGAAAATGGTGAATGAGTATGAATAATATCAAACTTAATATTCTCAAGATCATTTCTGACCTTTACACTCAGCTTAGGTAACCCCCATCGATATGGTTTTCTGAATGGCAGCGGGAGTGAATTGTACCTGTAAACTTTAAAATCTTCAAAATCTTCATGGTTAGGTACAAATGGTGTAACAACATAACTCTGTCCATACTTTCTGTTCAGCCAGAAAGCATAGTTCTTTACAACATTAGCAACGCCATCCATAATCGGAGGAAACGAATCATTAAATTGTCCAGTAATCATGTATATCTCCTTGTGTTATCTATTACTATTATACTACATTATCTACGATAATGAGAACCTCCTGTTATTATTTGTCTGTAGTTGAATAAAATGATTACCCCGTTAAAACAGCGCTGAAATCAAAAATGGATTTTATTCATTTGTCTTTCTGCTGTTCGTGTTGTATATTATTTTTTTTATGCTGTCTGTTGATAAGTGAAATTTTTCAGAAATTTCATTTATTTTGCTCCCGCTTTCATACAGTTCATAAATTGACATATTTCTTTCTGCAAGATATTCCCTTGTACCGCTTTTTTCCCCCCATTTCTTTTTTTTCTCATCTTTCTTAGGAATATAGACAATTTCACCTTCTACATATACTTGTATTTTATTCAATAATTCTTTTGGCAGCACACTTTTACCATTAATGTATTTCAATATTAATCTCCATTCTTAAAATGCAAAAAACACGATAATCATACCGTGCATTCGTTTCATAACTTTTCTGATTACTTTGAGTCGCTAAAAATTTAGCATATATTTAATTATTTGGATAGAACCTCTGAATTTTTCATAAAATAATACCTCCTTGTTCTGAGATGGTAACATTATACAATAATATTATATTTTTGGCAAATGAAAAGCGGCCAGATACTGACCGCTTCCGGGAGCTTGTTCAGGACAAGCTCACCTCATAATTTTCTTTTTTCACTTCATCACTCCTTTCAATCAGGATTTGTATCGATACTCTTATATAATACTCTTTTACTTTTTGATCAACAAGATAAAAAACAGTTATATTAATCTTTAATAAAAGTATTATGATCAAGCTCATTAAAAGCAAGTTCCAGTTCTTCTCTTGTGTTCATTACAATTGGTCCGCCCCATGCAATGGGCTGATGCAAAGATTTTCCGGCTATCAGCAAAAATCTGGCACCAGCTTGTGACTCAATAAACACTTTTTCACCTTGTTCAAGCAGGATTCCCCTTTCTTTTGATGCTACTGCCATATACCCTCTCGGGAATATGAGTGATCCTTCAAGCAGCAATATGAAAACATTCTTATCACTCTCAGTTTCCATTTCAAAATACCCGTTTGTCTTTATTGTCACATCAAGATAAACAGGTTCCACAAACGTTCCATTGATAACACCCTGTACCCCGTTAAACTGTCCGCAGATGACTTTCACCGTCATTTTATCGTCATTATAGCTTTTAATCATATCATGTCTTGCATCCCGATACACAGGCTTTGTCATCTTATGTTCCTTTGGTAAGTTCAACCATAATTGTGTTCCGAACATATGCTCGCTGGACTTAGGCATTTCCTGATGGATGATTCCGCTGCCGGCAGTCATCCACTGGCAATCTCCATCATTGATTTCACCACTGTTTCCGAGGCTGTCCTGATGCTCTATTTTACCTTTGATCAGGTAAGTAATCGTTTCAATTCCCCTGTGAGGATGCCATGGGAACCCTGAAATATAATCCTCATCATTCCTTGAATCAAAAAAGTCAAGTAATAAGAAAGGGTCCAGTTGCTCCTTGTCATAATAACCGAATATCCTGTTTAGTTTTACTCCTGCACCATCTCTTGAAATCGTCCCGTTGTAAATCCTTTTCACATTTCTTATCATAACATTCCCTCCACAAAAAAGTCCTTAATTAATAATTAAGGACTTTAAATCATCTATTTGGCCAGTGAACCCATGGGGTCCCAAGGCTCAAGCTCAATCATATCTTCTTCTAATGCTAAAAGCAGTTGTTTATCCAGGTACTTTTTAGGAACAGCAATTTCATACATGTACTCTTCAAACCATTTATCGGTCATCATGAAATACCCGGTTTTTCCTTTTTTATCACCCCAGCTGTTTTCCACTTTCCATCTGTCAGTTGACCCATCAGGTCTTATATTGACTCCTGTAAAAAGCATGGCATGGGTCAAGACACTTTCTCCGTAATCAAGTCGCTGTGCTTTTGTCATCCGGAAAGAGGTCCCTAAAGGAGCTTCAAAATCATAAACTTCCATACTCATGACTCCATCATCCGAATTACTCATCTGCCCCACATCACACCCGAACCAGACTGGTTCATCATCAGAAAGCTGTGCTTTAGCCAGTTGCTTCATCTTTTCAATATCAACATTCAAGTATTTGATTTTCTCACCTTCAATAACATTTCCCAGAAGTTTTACTGTATATACTTTATTCATGGGTTTATCTTCTGTCGGCGCATTAATGACAGACACATAATCAGCAAGATCAATATTGACTATTTCTTTGAAAAAAGTCATGCTGTTCATGTTCTCAGTCAAGTGATACTGGCCATCTTTATCTGTATATTCAAAATCAAAAGTAGTGATAGGTTTTGATAAAAACCTGCACAGCATATCGTATACTGTTTCAATCATTTTTTCTTTTTGCATTTTCAAATTTTCTAAAGCGACTCCCGCTTTATGTTGTTCTCTGATAGAACATGCGAATTCGCGTAATTTTAAAATGAGAAATTTATTCATCATTCTTGAGTTACTGCTGTGAAAAGACTCATCCATGGCATCTTTAGGCATAACCCCGTATTTCTTCACCAGATTACAGAACATGTCCCATTGTCCTCCATCTTCCACAATATGAGTCAGAAGATGATTAATCGTTCTTGAACTTGTTTCCATCTCTATGGTATCAAAAATGCTTTCAAGAAAATAATTGGCTTTTTCAAGTTTATCATAAAACATGAGATGGCTTTGAGATAATTCAAATTGCTCAATATTAAGTTCTCTTTCTATTTTGTGTCTGAATAAATTCAAACCTGCAAACAACCAGCATCTTCCACTGCTGTTTTGAGCCGTGACTTTGCTTGTTTTAATTTCCTTTGAAAAAACCATTTTAGTCTTATATTTGTCTTCAAACACCTTTGAAACGCTTAAGATTCCTGAACCTGTAATCGCATTCATAAAAGCAATATTGTTTTTGTCATTGACAAATCTCTGTTCAAACTCATGAAGTGCCTTTTCGGTTATTTCCTTACCCATTTTCATTCTCCTTTTATTTTTTAACTAAAGCCTGATGCGCTTTTTTCAACTCTTCAGGGATATCAATAGACTGTGGACAGTGTATTTTACAAATTCCACATTCAACACATTTATCTGCCCCGTTTCCTGCATGCAAGATAGTATCTCTATATACAAGTCTGTCAATAAAATGACTTTTCATAACGCTGACACTATTATATAGCTTGAATATTTCAGGTATATCAACACCATAGGGGCAAGGCATGCAGTACTTGCATCCCGTACAATTAATAACGTTTTTCTTTTCAAATTCAGTTCTGATTGCTTTAATCAGTAAAAGATCTTCTTCGGACATGACATCGGATTTCGCATCTGAGAAAATGGAAATATTCTCTTTTAACTGTGTCAGATTATTGGTTCCGCTGATAATCACCGAAGCTTCTTTCAAATTGTACAGCCATCTGAAGGCCCACTCAACCAGCGATCTTTTCTCTTTGTAATTTTTAATAAGATAATCAACTTCCTCAGGATAATTATTGACAATGTGACCTCCTCTTAAGGGTTCCATGATGACTGTTGCCATTTTTTTCTGATAAGCATATTTCAGTCCATCTAATCCTGCCTGCTGAAATTCATCAAGAATATTCAATTGAATCTGTGCCATTTCAAACGGATAACTGTCAACCACCTTCTTGAATAGTTCATTAGTTCCGTGAAAAGAGAAACCGGTATGCCTTATTTTACCTTTTTCAACCATTTTATCTAGAAAGGTAAATCCATCAAACTGTATTACTTTATCGAAATTTTCAGCGCCAAGACTGTGAAGCAGATAAATATCAATGTAATCCACCTCAAGTCTTTTTAGTTCTTCATCCAGATATTTTTCAAAATCATCATATTTTCTGACATCCCAAATCGGATTCTTAGCTACAATGACTGATTTATTTCTGTAACCATCTTTCAAGGCTTTACCAAGAGTTACTTCACTGTTGTTGTAAATATAAGCTGTGTCAAGGTAGTTGACACCATGATCAAGCGCATATCTGACCATGTCAATAGCTTCTTGCTGTTCTTTCGGGAATCTCATGCATCCCAGGCCAAATCTGGATACTACGAGATCAGTCGTTCCATAATTGATATATTGCATTATTTGCTCTCCTGTTTCTTGAATTCATATTCAAATTTTTTATCTTTTCCATTCATGACACAATACTTGCTGTCATATCTCAAATAACCGCGTGTGCTGATTTCATTATCATTGACAATGAAGGACTTATTCCATCCACAGCTGATTTTCTTGTTTCTGTTATTATAGCTGAAATCAAAAATATTCCCGTCAAATGTGCTTTTACTGATTTCTGTGATGAACTTTTCAAATGGCCCGTCCTCATCGCTTGATCCAAGTTCGGTAATCCATATGTTACTTCTCCCTGTGGCAATGATTTCATAAGAAGGAATGTCCATGTTTTTATCAGTTAATCCCATATAGGAATAAAACTCCTTGTCAACTGCACCCCAGCTGACAAATCCGAAAAAAGGTCTGATGGCCACATAAGAATCCCCTTTTCTTCCAAAGAACCATCCATTCGTCTCTACCGATTCATCCATGAATACCTGCGGGAAATAGGCATGAGTATGAAAAGTAAATGTAGGTACTTTGTTGACATCAGTATTATAGATGCAGATTAAAGTGTTCTCATAGGCCACTGCTTTTGGAAGTATTCTGTTTCCCGACCACTTGCTTGGCCTGTCTGCATATTCATTGCTGCCAGGGTGAGTAGTGAAAACAACTGCTTTTTCTCCAAGTGATGCCTGCCAGATATGCTGCTGAAAACCGAATCTTCCTTTTTTGTAATCCTGTGCACAGCTAAGCATGTAATCTTTCGTCTTATATGTATAAATATTCGCTTCCGGCATCGATGTATAATCAATATCATCATCAATATAGTGATTGGCACTATCGCAGAGATCAAAATTTTCTTTGAGTGCTTTCGCTTTCTCAATCAGGTAATACCCATCGTTTGCTTTGACTTTCAGCGTATTATCAATCACAAGCCGATGATTAAAAGCTTCCATCCCCCAATAAAGATTCAGGTTTTCAAACTTCCTGGGATCAACTCCGAGCGCTGCTCCTTCTGACGGGTTCAGACTCATTTTCTGCCTTATTTCCACAGTTGATGTCTCATTGGCAATGTTTATCAGCGCATCACTCTGCTGATAATCAAACAGTGAAAGAATAACTGCCGCAGATGACATTCTCAATGATTGAAATCCGCTTTGCAGATAGAGGTTTCTGATTACATGAGTCGGGTCATTAACATCACAGATATTCTGACAATAAGCTCTTCCATGTGTAGAGCCCATAACACCTTTATAGCTGTGAAGAGCCATATCTAAAAACATCTGCTTAATCACAATCTCAGCTTTGCTTCTGATGTCAGAGTCCTCTGCAAGATACATAAGCGGAACCAAAGCGACAAAATCCTCGTGATAATAGCAATTTGACAGCCATTCACTGAATCCGAATTCATATCGCCATGAAAGCCACCTTAAAATGAATTCTCTGGCGTGCTGCATGTGCCATAAACCTGATTTTTTGTTATTGATGAATATATCATCTTTATACAATTGTCCTGCTAAATATTCATTTGAATGAAACAGAATCTGATGGTTCTCGGTAAAGTAACATGGGCTGTTTTCTTCTCCTCCTTCATCAATCCAGTATTTTCTGCTAAGAATCATATCTTTAGTTTCTTTTTTTATTTCTTCACTGATCATATCACTTTCCTGAAAGAGATACATCATGAGGATGAACCCCGGAAGAATAAAATCAAAACAGTCTGCTTTCTGGTAGATGAAATCTATTGATTTCCTGTAATTCTCAGAATTAAAAGATGAACTTTGTAAGTTTTTCTCTTTTAACGAAAGTTTCGCTAATTCTAAAAATATGCTTCCGTTATTGGATTGATAATCTGACTTTTCCCCTTCTTCATAAATAAATTTCAAATACTCGATACTGACATTTTTGTTTTCTTTTTTACATTTCTCTATAAATGGATGCATAGAAGTCTCCCTGTTTTTCTTTTATTATATCATGATTAATGATGATGTCTGTCATGTTTATCTTCCTTGATGATTACATTCTTACAGTCTCCGTCAATACAGCATTCATTTGCAAACTCAAACTCAATGGTGGTGTGATGAATACCAGAAGAGAGAAGAATATCATGGATTTTCTGTTTGATTCTGTTGATTTCTGTATTTTTAATATCTTCAGGTATGACCACATGCATTGTTACAAAATTATTGATTCCTTCCAGTGACCACAAGTGGACATGATGCACATCGACAACCTCCGTAGTATTGATTATCTTTTCACTGATCTCATCAATGCTGATGCCATCAGGAGCTCTTTCAAGGAGTATACTGATGATTTTTTTGAGATTTCTAAAAATATTAAAAAGAATGTATATCGTGATTAAAATGGATAGAATGGGGTCAATCACTTTTATACCCGTTATCATCATCATGATACTGGCAATTAAAACGGCTGCCCAGCCAAGCACATCTTCAAGAAGGTGAAGGCTGACCACCTTTTCATTCATTCCTTTTCCTTTTGAGGTTTTATAAGCCGCAAAACCATTGACCAAAATACCAGCCAATGCAAGAAACAGCATTCCTGTCTCATTCACGGCTTGAGGGTCAATGATTCTCGGAATGGCCCGAAGAATAATTATCGTTGATCCTACTAATAATACAATTGAATTAATCAATCCTCCAAGAAGCGAAAATCTGGCATACCCAAAGGTAAAATCATCATCAGGTTTTTTTCTTGATTTGTTCTCAAGCAGCCATGAGACCCCAATGGACAAAGAATCACCCAGATCGTGAATAGCATCTGACATGATAGATATGCTGTTAGTCAGAACACCACCAATAATTTCCACAAGCGTAAAAGCAAGATTCACTGAAAAAGCAATGCCTATATTCTTATTTGATTTATTCTTTCTCACCAGTCCAATAACCTCTTTTCACCTGTAGCTTTTTGAATTTCTGTTACATCCTGTGTGACTTCCATTGTTCCTTTATAGGTGCCTTCATCATTTCTGACAGCATAATAAGTTATATATACCTTTTTATCATGGATGGTAATCCAGAATTCTGCTTTACTTTTTTCACCATTTCTGAAAGAGTCTAAAATCTTCTCGACGATCTGAACACTTTTTGGAGGGTGGCAGTTTCTGACATCTCGTCCGATGACAGCCGGTGACCTTTTGAATATTCTGTCTTTAGAGTCGCTATAGAAAACCACCTTGTTATTTTCATCAATCATGGTTATATCGACAGGAAGATACGAGAAAACAAGGAGCAGCTGTTCTATGCTCAAATTCCCTGTATTTCCACTAATAAAAGAAGCTTCTCTTCTCTCATCTTCTTTACCTTGCATCATTTTCTCCTCCTTTTTTTCAGGTTGCAAAATAAACGGGAAACCGTAATCAAAACTTTGAATTTTTAGTGCTGCAAACTCATTTTCTGTCAATAAAAATGAAGCAGCTGGAAAAAGGATCAGCTGTTCTTTCTGTATCAGCCCGTTCATTTGAAAAAACAGTTTTCCGATGCTCTGATTAACAGCCATTGTATCTGTTTCATCGTTTTCCAGTAATTGAATAACATTTTTCAGGTTTTTTCTGATTTGATCATGCAGCTCCCACATGACTTTCAGGCCATGATAACTTTTCATTTTCTTTTCAAGACAGGGAAATAAAATATTCTCTTTTTTCTGGTAATGAGCATCAAATATCTTTAGCTGAGTAAACAGACTTATTAGTGTCAGTCCATGTTTGTGATAATCCTGTTTTTTTATCAACTCCTTGATTAGGCTCAGCTTTTCTTTCAAAGCAGTATTTTCAAGCATCATATAATACAGAAAAGAGTCATTTTCAGGTTGTTTCCAGTCAAATTCTTTTAAACTCATATAAAAAACATTCACCAGTTTATCAGAATATTCAAGGATCTGATGAACAGAAAACCCGTTTTCCAGTTGCATGTATTCAAGCTCCATGACTTCAAAAGGAGTGACATGGTCGATATCATCCTTGTATTTCAGATACAGGAGTTTACCATCTTGTTTCTTCATTAACCCTAAAGCATATTTATATAGGTTTTTTATCCTTGTTTCATTCACATATCACTCCAACCCAGCTAAATGCTTCTAGCTGTATCAACAATAAGTTTTATTCTGTCATATGGCATTTCAGTAGCAAGTGTACAGTCTGCACCTAGAATGAATTTTGATGTTTCCTGGTTCTTGATGATTCTCTTGACCTCATCAGCAAGTTCATCTTTACTTCCATCAACAACCACGCCAGCTCTGTTTTGAAGTCCACCCATAATTGCTTTATCCTTGAAAAGTGCTCTTCCTTCATCAAGCATGATGTTATCTTCATAAATACCCCAGTTAAAGACATCAACAACACTGGTATATGACTGGTATCTATCCAAATTCAAATGATTTTTGCACATATGTAAAATCGTGGTTCCATCAGCCTTTTTTGTGGCTTCCAGAATCATTTTATCTAGAGGTGCAATATGCTTTTCAAACTCTTCATCTGTAAAATAGTAAGATTCACCGCCTAATGCCGCATAATAAATGCCATCAAGTCCCATATTGATGTATTTTTCTGCAAGTCTGCACATTCCCTCTGCAATTCTCTTAAATGCATCAAGTACCGGTTGGCTTTTTTCCCTTAAGTGACTGCAGAGAAGTTCTCTTACTTTTTCATATCCATAAACAGCTTCAATCGGATGAATAGCGGAAGCCACCACCCCATGTAATGTACCGATTCTGAATGCGCTGCTGTCACTACTTTGCAGGATCTGATCTACCATTGAAAGTTGTTCTTTCATGAAATGATCATTAAGAGAAATATTCCTGATTTGATTCCAGTCATCGGGAATTCTGATATGACCCATGAATGGGACCAGATGCTCATTCATGATTTTTTCAATATCGGTATCTGTTTCTTTAAAAAACTGCAGATGGGAAGATACCCCTTCTGCTCCAAAAGCCTTTGACTTATCAAAATGCAAGGAAAAACATGTTGGAACAAAATCAACCTTTTCTCCTCTGATTGCATTAATCACTCTTTGTCTTTTTTCCATAACCAACCACCTTTAAAATATTTGCTGTGATAATGGTGCTAGCTACGGGATAATCATAACACTATCTTTCAGAATATAACAGACCTATTAAATATTAAATCATCATTTTTATATGAAGTGTTTTTCAATCGTCTCAAATAAAGCGATGATATCGCCATTAACATTTTCATTTTTAATGCTGCCGCTTTCATCAAAAGCTTCATAAATTTGATTGATACCGATTCTTTCACTGATGATAACCATTCCAATCATTTCAATGACTTCACTCAATTGCCTGATCGAAAGCACTGCACCTCTTGATCCATATCCGACAAATGCTGCAGGTTTCTCTCTCCATTCATAGTACAGGTAATCAATCGCATTTTTCAGTGCAGATGAATAACCATGATTGTATTCTGGAGTCACAAAAATGAATCCGTCAGCTTCTTTAATCACTTGACTCCACTTTTTTGTATGTTCATACTTATATGGTGCCCCAGACTTAGGTGTTTTCGGTTCATTCAATAATGGCAAGTCCACTTCTTTCAAGTCAACTAATTCAAATGACAGATTGCCATGATAGCTTTCTGCTTTTTCCATGACCCAATGTGCTACTTTAATGCCTGCTCTTTCGTCTCTTACACTACCTACAATGACTTTTATTTTTTTCAAAAGTTGCTCCGTTCTGCTTTTTTATTATAAAAATTGCTTTTACCATTTGTTGAACACTTTTTCAGCAAAACCGAAAAACCTGTCCAATAAAATTTCGCGGAAATCATCTAATATGATTTTCCCGGAAAAATATCCGAAAACCTGATGCTGATCTGAACCTAAAAACAGAACTTTAGTTGATGAATTTCTGTCAATGACCGGTTCAAACATAAGTTCAATACGATGATCATCACTTGTTATTTTCCAATTATCAAGATAACTGTCTTCTGGTATGATGAATTCCACATGACCCAGTTTATTCACTTTACCCTGATAGAAAACCGCATTCTCAGTCGCACTGCTTGTGTCTCCAAAACCATATCCCAAGTTAAACCCGAATAACTCACCATTAAGCTTCCCCGAAGCTGAGCTCCAGTACCAGGTGTTTTCGTATGTCCAGACACCTCTGCCCCAGTCTAGTACTCCATAAGATTCATTGTTTTCAAAATCATATTCCCTGTCATTAAATGTAATCTTTCCGCTTGCTTTCATACAGTTGATTTTCTGATTATAATAAAATCTGTTTTTCTTGGTGAAAGGAGTGACAATCGTAATGGATTCCATGTCCCTTGGCTGGTGTAATATAACATCTCCTGTAAAAGATTTATTTTCATGAAAGTTTTTTATGCTGAATTTTAGAATTCTCTGTTCATCCTCTTTGATGAAGTCTATTGTGACCTCTTTGTTTTCATAAGTGACATTTCCTCTTTCTGAAGTACCAGGCATTTTGAATTTCCCAAGGGGCATTACTGTCATAATCGTTTTTGTATGTTCTTCCGGTACAGAAAAGTCGAAAAATGTAGCCGATATAAACCCAAGATAACCATTGTCAGCAATCGTCAGTGCCACTCCGAACTTATCATTTAAAACAGCGTAGTAATCCCATTCTTTAATCAAGAAGCCAGGTGCTTTAACTAACTTTCTGTCGTAGTCAAGCAGCAGGTTTCTTGACCATCCAATTTCATTCAACACACCTTTTTCTCTGTGAAGATTTCCTTTTTCAATGATTTCTTTTTGCATGGTAAACTCCCGTTTTCAGATTGATTTTCTAAGTTTATTTACAATAATTATACCATATTCACACTTTTCAATTCATTAAAAATCTCAATCATTAAAATTTAATTAGAAATCACCTATATTTTGATTAATAAACGTGAAATTCAAGCCAATTCATTGATTGAACGTTTACTATTATAATAAGATTAGAATAGTTTTTATGACTGAACTGCTTAACTGGAGGATTTATGGTTACAATAAAGGAAGTTAAAAACAACAGAGACTTAAGAACATTTGTTAAATTCCCAAACGATTTATATAAAGGAAACCCCTATTTTGTCCCTGATCTGATCACTGACGAAGTCAATACATTAAGAAAAGACAAGAACCCTGCTTTTGATTTCTCGGATTCAATTTTTTTCCTTGCGTATCGGGGGAAAAAGCTGGTCGGAAGAATAGGTGTCTTAGTTAATCATAAAAGTAATGAAAAATGGAATCAGAAAAATGCACGATTTACTCACTTTGATTTTATAGATGATTTTGAAGTATCTAAAACATTAATGGACACTGCTGAAAGCTGGGCAAGAAAAAATGGTTATCGCGAAATGCAGGGTCCTCTTGGTTTAACAGATATGGATCATCAGGGAATGTTAATTGACGGTTATGAAGAACTCGATATGTTCATCACCATCTATAATCACCCTTATTACATTAAACACATGGAGTTACTAGGTTATGAAAAAGAAGTAGACTGGTTTGAGTATCAGATTTCTATTCCACAGGAGCCTAATGATAAATACTCCAGAATAGCAGAGATTGTACAAAAAAAATATGGTTATCAATTAATCGAATTTGATAAGAAGAAAGATATTCTTAAATGGGCACCAAAAGTTTTCGAATTATATAATAAGGCTTATGCACCATTATTCGGTACCACTGAATTGTCTCAAAGACAGATAGACATGTATATCAAATCGTTTTTCGGATTTGTTAACCCGGATTTTATCAAAATCATTGTGAACAAGGAAAATGAAGTGATTGGATTCGGTATCACTATGCCTTCCATTTCCAAAGCAATGCAGAAAGCGAACGGAAAGCTGTTTCCATTTGGATTTATCTATCTTCTGAGAGCTTTGAAAAAGAATGACAGATTGGATATGTATCTTGTCGCCATCAGGCCAGATGCACAGGGTACAGGTGCAAACGCTTTGTTACTTGACAGCATTACAAAATCTGCAGTAAAACATGGTATGAAAATTGGTGAGACAGGACCTGAGCTGGAAAACAACAAGCAGGTTCAGACCATGTGGAAATACTTTGACACTCGTCAGCACAGAAAAAGAAGAGTCTATAAAAAAGAATTATAAAATAATTGATTCAACAGGTTCATATACAAGCTTATCATTGCTTCTTTTGCTCTCCATCAGTGAGAAGCTTTCTATTTCAACCTGAAACGGGTTGACTTTAACATCACTTATCGGTTGGTTTAATATGACCTCTCTTCCCAAAGTAATATGAGGAATGTATTTGATGCTTTCAGATATGAAATGGCAGCTGTTCAAGTCACTGCTCAATTTTCTCTGAAAATCAACCAGTCTTTTATTTTCATCAATTCCAGCCCAGACAATATCATTGTTTCTCTTCCTGAAAGAGCTGACAAAAGAGATAGTTAGCAAGTCGGGAGGTGACATCATCTGCTCATGCATTAGGTTAATCAAGGTCTCAACCTGAGATAAACTAGATTCACCGATAAACTGAAGCGTCAGATGAAGATTCCTTTGCGGCACAAACCGGCCTTTATCTGAGATTTTTTCAATGTCATCAATTAATCCGGCTATTCGTTCTTTGCTTTTAGCATGAAAGGTCAAAGCATAAAATACTCTCATCCTTCTATCCTTTTAATGCTGAGACAATTTCTTTCCCATGTTCATCAGGACTGACCTTCGGGAACACCTTACTCACAAAGCCTTTTTCATCTATAATATATGTGGAACGTACAATACCCATATAGGTTTTGCCATACATTGATTTTTCCTGCCATGCACCGAAATCCTCAATTACTTTATTATCAGGATCACTTAACAGATAAAACGGAAGTTTGAAAGCACCTTTAAATTTCTGATGAGATTTAACGCTGTCTTTGCTTATGCCTAATACTACTGCTCCGTTTTCAAGTATATCATCATAGGCATCTCTAAAACTGCAGGCTTCTTTTGTGCAGCCAGGTGTGTTATCTTTCGGATAAAAATAGATGACTACTTTTTTCCCCCTGAATGAACTGAGACTGACTTCATTTCCATCATCACCGGTCAAAGTGAAATCCTTTACTTTATCTCCAACTTTCAACATGATATCTTCTCCTTTCAAGTTCAGTTTCTTTTTATAATATACCCAAATTTAACCTGTTTTTCACAGATGAGCTTTTCAATATGGTCATAGTTATCATTATTGCAAAAAAGAGCGATATTATCACCAAATCCTCCATTAATCATAATGACTTTTTGTTTATCCAGAAATTTGATTTTTCTGATGCTTTTCCATTTGACTAAAACATTTTGCCTTGCATTGGCAAGCATACCAGCTCCAATCGCACTCGGACTCCTGCTCACGATACCCATGAAGATAGTCAATCTGTTAATGACATTATTCTTCTTGGCAGTTTTTTTCAGAGTGAAATTTGTGATTCCCTTGTCATTGATCTGAAATCCCATAGAGTACTTTCCTTTATAAACAATCATAACCAGTAAATAAGTTAGAAAGAAAGCAGCGGCAACTAAGAGAAGTGTGTATAACGCGTAAATATTGAATATCTGTCCTTTTGAAATAATCACAACTAGCATGAAAATAACAGTAAATGGAATACCAATGCCCAATGCAAGCTGCTTTAAAACAATTCTGTTTCTAAATATCGGAACCTCAAATTCCCAGTAAAAATCATGTCTGATATCGCTTCCCACAGTTATCCTCCTATTTCTTCAATTCTACTTCAATAAAGGACATTTGCATCTGCCGCAAACATCCTCAGTGATATCATGCAGCGACGCGCATGCACTGCAGAAAATAATGGTATCTCCGGTTTTGTCATATTTTTCATAAGTATTCAATTTTGCATGATGTCTGACTTTATCTCCTACCTTATAATATTCATAAACCGTATCATCGTCTTCTGATGAGATCTCATGTTTTTTCCCGTTGTTTTCCTTGATGAAAACAGTATATTTAATGTATTGCTCACGATATCTCTGTTCCCCATACTGCTTTGTCCTGTATTTCCGTTCTATTTTCTTATCAATGACAATTCCGTCGAATGTCTTGCTCCTGCTTCTGGATACAACTAAAAACAATGCAATCAGCAAGAACATCGAAGCAATGATCACCCCAATTTTCATTGCTTCAAGCATTTCCATATCACTGCTTGTCTGTCCATAGATAAAAAAACCGATTAGTGCTGCTGCTGCCAGAACCAATGAAAAAATCATTGACCATCTGTTACTGTTTTTAATGTACTTTTTGAATGAACCATCATTGATCTTATCAGAGTACCCGACTTTGAGACCATTTCCTTGTTTTATTTCCTCCATTATTCCCTCCATTTATACTATTTCAATATAGATATGATGCAAATTCTTTCATAGAAATTACCATTTTCTTATTTCTGCTCTTTTCAGCTGCTAATGCGATTGCAGTGCTCATTATGCCATCATAAACCTGGTTATTATCACTTTTATCAATGAAAAGCCTGCACAGTTTTTCATCTCCTCCGCCATGTCCGGGAGACAATTCATCTATTTTATAAATTTCCTGTCGTTGTGGTTTAATATAATCAACTATAACTTCCTGTTTGACAAAATCCGACCGGATCGTACCTTCAGATCCGTATACTGTCATCATTCTGTTTCCTGCTGATGCATGCATACTGACTGTGAAAGAAGCAGTGATTCCACCTTCATATAAAATGGATACCACCTGATGATCAACGATATCACTGTCAACTAAATATGGACACAGATCATAATCTGCACTTGATAGTTTATTAATGGTTTGATCAACATACTTGCAGCTCATCAGCTTTTCACATTGACTGCATAATATTGATTTACTATGGTGATGATTAAAATGTATGTTGGATCCAAATGATGACACATACAAAGGTTTTCTTGATGTCATCATTGAAATCAGATCTAAATCATGGCTGCATTTTGCGTTTAAAAACCCGCCATTATTTACCGACAGACGATGCCACCTTCTGAAAAAGCTGGCAGCATGAATGGGACTTAAGGTTTCATTGGCTTCCAAAGTGATTATTTCTCCAATCTCTCCGGAGTCAACAATTTCTTTTACTTTCTGATATAGGTCTGTATATCTGAGAACAAATCCAGGAAGAATCGTTTTTTTATAATTAATGCTGTGCTGATAAAGCCTTATAAGGTCATCACCAGTGGTAGCTACTGGTTTTTCAAGTAATATTCTTTTATTCCTTTTCATAGCTTCTTCAACGATTGACACATGAGTGGTATCAGGTGAGCAAATTACCACTGCATCAATATCATCACATGCCATGAGGTCCATATAATCATTATATCTTCTGATACTCTCATCACCATGGAAAAAGTCTTGGATTGCAGTATCAAGATTTGAGTCATTGGTATCACATAATGCTGTGATTCTGATGTCACTTCCATATTCTGGTAATTTAAAGTAAGCTGTTGCTCTGTTCCCGATACCGATTATTCCAATATTCATGATGAAAATCCCCTTATATCTAATAAGTACTCATCATTCATTATACAATTATATAGCGCATTTTAAAATATAAAGATTAGAACTCTTGCACGACTGTTGCTGATTTAACCGCATCATCAACTTCCCGGAAAAAGCAGTCCTCTCCAAGCTGATCATATATGCCAGCCTTTTTTAGAACTGTCAACGGCTGCTCATTAATTCCTGAAATCATGACTTTGATATGATTATGTTTGCACATGATCATCATTCTTTTAAAAGCATGAAGCGCTGTAGCATCCATCGCCGGAACATTTCTCATTCTGATAATCAGAATCTCAGTTTTTGTCCCGATTTCCTTGATTGCCTCCAGAAATTTGTCAGCTGCTCCAAAAAAGAATGGTCCGTTTATTTCATAAATAAGAATATTTTCCTTGGTATGAAAGTGTTTGCTTTCAGTAATGAAATCATGGAGTGGTTCATCTTCTCTTTCCTCAAGCGCATTCATCTTCTTAATGTTGACACTTGACACATCTGCCATACGTTTCATGAATAAAAAAGCAGCCAGCACAATTCCTATTTCAATGGCTTTGACCAGATCAAAAACTACTGTGATTAAAAAGGTGACGATTAAAACGATGATATCGCTTTTAGGAGATTTTAAAAGAGCTTTAAATTCACGCCATTCACTCATATTATAAGCAACGATAATCAGTATGGCGGCCAGTGCAGATAACGGAATCATATTGGCAAGCGGCATCAGCAGCAGCATGATCAGAAGCAAAGTCAAAGAATGAACCATTCCTGCAACCGGTGTTCTTCCACCGTTTTTTATATTGGCAACGGTCCTTGCAATGGCTCCGGTAGCAGGAATGCCACCAAACAATCCTGAAGCAATATTAGCTACACCCTGTGCCATTAGTTCCACATTTGAGCGGTGTTTTCCTCCGATCATACCATCTGAAACAACAGCCGAAAGCAACGATTCAATTGATCCCAGAATGGCAATTGATAAGGCAGGTGCTATCAATAATCTTACTTTTTCAAATGTAATCTGAGGAAAAGACAGCTGTGGAAAAGAAGATGAGAGTTCTCCGAACTTTGTCCCGATAGTTGCTACCTCCAAACCGAATATTTTAACAATAACCGAAGTAACAATTAGCGCTATTAATGCTCCTGGAATTTTTCTGCTTATCTTAGGCCAGAAAATAATAATAAGTAATGCAAGCAGTCCAATTGCTGTAGTCTGCAGACTGACACTGTTAAAAGATTGAAAGTATAGTTTCCATTTTTCAAGGAACTCAGCAGGTACTTCACCAGTGGACAAACCGAAAAAATCTTTTATCTGAGAGGAAAAAATGACAAGTGCTATTCCGCTGGTAAATCCTGTAGTGATTGGAAAAGGAATAAATTTGATTACACTCCCAAGTTTCATCAATCCCATGAGTATCATCATGATACCAGCCATGACTGTTGCAATAATCAGCCCATCCATTCCGAATTTCATCACAATGCCATAGACAATCACCATAAAAGCTCCTGTCGGGCCTCCGATCTGAACTCTGCTCCCGCCTAAAAAAGAGATGAGAAAACCAGCGATAATAGCAGTATGAATTCCTTTTTCTGGAGAAACGCCTGATGATATGGCAAGTGCAATTGATAACGGAAGTGCGATAATCGCAACAATAATTCCTGATGTCACGTCCTTAAAAAACTGCTCTCTTGAATAACTTTTCAATGTAGTGAATAACTTAGGAGTAAACTTTGTCACAACTTCTCTCTCTTTCTTTACTGAAATCATTTGTATTGATTCCAAATTAAAGATATTATACTCCTGATAATCATGTAACACAATTAAAATATTTATGAAGTCTGTCATTGAAATATCTAAAGAAATATTATTTTTTCCCGATAATAATATCGTAAATAATGATTTTTACTGTAAGGAAAAAACATGAAACACTTAAAACTGGTACGAATAAAAACTTTTATCC
>JAFGUQ010000163.1 GCA_016938455.1 Clostridia bacterium | reverse complement strand
TGTATAATTGAACCGCCGTGTACCGAACGGTACGCACGGTGGTGTGAGAGGACGGGAAAGTAAAATTTCCCTCCTACTCGATTTTTAAAATCACAATACCTGTGATAAACAATAAATTAATTAATTTTCATACTCATATATTACCATAAAAAGGCCGTTATTTCAAGACTTGTCATCTGACGAAATTCGGTGTAAAAAAGTATTTGAGGTGAATTAATATGAACAAAATAAGCATGACAGCACTTATCAGTGCATTTTCAAGAGGGTATCACAGTGAGCATAACATTGTGAAAATATTTGATGATTCATTTGCGAATCAGCTGCTGACAGAAGAGGAAAAAGAAACAATCAAGAACCAAATGATCAAAGGAATCAGTTTTTTCAATCCTGCTTTCAGAGGGTCAGACGAAGAGGCATTAAGATGGATTGTCGATTGTCATTTGTCACCATCACCTTTGGGACGAGCTGCATTTATTGAAGCTGTACTTGAAACAGCTGTTTTTCTGGGAGCCAGCCAATACCTGATGGTTGCTTCAGGATATGACTCATTTGCTTATCGTCAGCCTGAATGGGTAAAAAAAGTCAGACTGTTCGAGATTGATTATCCAATGATGATTAGTGATAAGATTAATCGAATATCTGGTATCCTTGAGAGATTACCTGAAAACCTGGATTATGTTTCTATTGATTTAACAAATGAGAAGCTTGCAGACAGATTGATTGCCTGTGCTGATTTCAGTAATCTAAAAGTCAGTTTCTGCAGTCTTTCAGGTATCAGTTATTATCTGACAAAAGAAGATTTCAAAAAAACGATAAATAGTTTATCTGAAGTTACTCCGGCAGGAAGCACTATTGTTTTTGACTATCCATGTAAAGAATATATAAGTGATGAAAGGAATCAAAGACAAATAAAAATGGCAGCACATGCCTATGAACCAATGATTGCTGATTATTCATACAAGGAGATGGAAAAGCTATTGTCAGACTGCGGCTACCTTATTTACGAGAACTTGAATTGTGACGAAATCACTTTACAGTATTTCAGCAAATACAATGATGCAAATCCCAAAAATAGAATGACTGCCATAAAAGGAGTTAATTATTGCCTTGCTGTCAGACAGAAATAATCAATATTCAGTCAGGTCTTCTTCACCAACACGACCTGCAAGAAGATAGACATTCTCTTTAGGGTCATAAATATATTCTTTTTCAAGACGAAAATTCTGTATTTCTCCAGTAGCTTTCACATGCAGTCTGGGACCGGTGCAATGATATTGTTCACCTTGCCCCAGAACAATGTGAGCGTCATCATAATAATCAATTGGAATATTCTTGTTTATTAATTCAATGACTTTCTGTTCCAGTTCTGATATCGGAACAGTGGGGCATTCTTCAAATTCAAGTAAAAAGCCATGTCTGATATCCCCATGAATTGGTGAATCAGTTAAACTGTATTCATTCTCAAGAATCATATTGGTCAAATCCTCTGCAGAGTGCGCCATCCTTCTGTATTTGATGGAATTGAAAACAGTCTTGGCAAGAGCAGACGGTTTCGGACCGAAAATGGTTGGTCTGGTGACAATAACTTCTTCACCTATGGCAACCATGACATCGGCATCCATACCTAGACTGTCATAAATCAGGTCAAAATGTTCAATGATGACTCTTTTATCCATCTTCACTGCCTGTCTTATTGCTTCTGCAAGGGTATTTAGCTGCACAAAAGCTGACTCAAAGCGTACATCAACATGGTAGGTATGGCTGCTGAAAAAACCGCTGTCAAGACTATCTAACAGTGGCAGCGGACGTATATTGACTCCTTCATCATCATTCGTCAGTTCAAGACCAGGGAACATTCCTGCGATCAGACGGGACTTGCCGGCACCTGCAGCACCAATGAAACCGATGATATTATCAGCTGCATTGAGATGTCTTTGAGCAAGCTGATGACCAAGATTGTACATACGCTGTTTTCCTCTTGGAGCAAAATAGGTGGCATGCATCATTTTTTCATGTAACAAATAGGGATTCATGTTATATATCCTCCAGATCAAATTCAATATCAAGCAGAGGAGCATGCTGCTGTGCGCCGTACACATCAGTCTCTCCGATACTTCCTGATGCTATTTTTCTTTTTATGGTGGCCTTAATGGCTTTGGCTGGTAAAAACTCTATGATGCCAAGTACATCGTTTTCATCAATGCCATATAATTGGGCAATCAGATGCTTATTAAACTGCTTACTCTTGATGACTTTATCATACATATCCCAGTCTTTGAAGATGACATCAAGTGTCAGTTCATAAGGACCTGAGTTCTTGCTTCGTATAATCTTGGCCACATCAATTAATTTTACAATCATGACTGACCTCCTGACCATGAAATGGTAAACATGTCTTCTTCATAAGGAATAAGGTGGTAAATACAGAACTCATACACCTCGCCGGCTTTAAAATCAGAAGGTGAGTAGGGAAATGCAAGATTACCAGCCGTTGAAATTCTACCTTTATATCCGTAATGAAGCATAGTAGAACGGGCAAATGAGCAGATAGCATTAGCGTCAGCCTGTGTTTTGGCAACGACATCGATGATTAATCCAAGCTCATGTGAGGTGATTGTTCTGACAGGTTCCAGATCTCCCATGACACCGTTTTTACCATATACCTTGAAATCGAGATGGTAATCAGTCAGTTGCTCTGCAAAATTATTCTTTGTTGTTTCCCTGACAGCTTCAAGCACTTCGTCAATCTGGCTGATCAAGATTGAATCTCTGATGCCAGCAATGGAAACTGTTCTGAATCCCACCACTTTTGCTCCTTCAAGTTTTACATTCGGGATTTCTGCCTCGTGGAACCTGGTACCGGTGATTTTAACGGTTCTGTCATCCTGCTGTTCAAAATGACAATCAGAAAGATCAATGACACCGTCAGGTCCATGCAGATGGTATGGATCTGATTTTTCATAGAGTGTATGAGCTGCTACTGATAAGGTCGTGCACCTTCTTTTTTCATTAAGCGGGAAAACCCTGAAATAATCTTTTCCGATGCAGCCCATCATGCAGTCACTTCCGCTGCCGGGAGTTGCAGCAATGGCAGCACATTCAAGGATTTTTCCAAGGTGGAGAGCCAGCCCTTTATCATAACCTTTCCTGATGGCGAGTGCTGCAAAGGCGACAGGGTCATAAGTCCTTCCTGCGACAATGATGTCAGCTCCCATGTCAAGTGCTTTTATAAAGGGTTTCAGACCCATCTGTGCAACAATCCTGGTGCAGTTCTCTATATCATCATGTGTCAACGGGGGAACAGCTGTCAAAGGGACCGCCTGGTTGTCAAAAAGAGCCTGATGTACTTTCTCTTTAGACACTTCAGCTGAGATGACGGCAACTTTAGCCTGATGCTGATCTCCGAGGATTTCCCTGACTATTTCCACACACCAGAGAAGGTGAACATCCGCTCCGCTGCCGCCAGCTGAACCGATCAATAACGGAATATGAGCTTTCAAGGCAGCTTTTATCATGATGGTAAGATCTCTTTTTACTGCCAGCCGATCAGTGAATGACACACCGTCACCTAGATAAAAGGGTCCGGGATCAGTCGAACCGGCATCTACAGCAATGACATCTGGTTCAAGTGCCATTGCTTTTTCAAAGGATTCTACCGGGAATCCGTAACCAAGAATAGCTGTAGGGGATAGAATTTTCATTTCTTTCATAAAAACCTCCTTCTCAGCGCCAATATCCGCTGCATTTCGTTATGAACAATCATGAATCCTTCATCAACACCCATTCCCGGTTTAGCAAGAATGAGGTCTGGGCTTGTTGCCATGGCAATGTGTACGCATACTTTAGCTGACCATTCTGTTTCATTACAGGTGCCTCCCTGATACGCACCGATATTTTTTTTCTTACAGTAAAGTACTGCTTCGGCAGTATTATTGATTCCTCCAAGGTCAGGTGTTTTAATCTGCAGCATATGTCCTGCCTTGCAATCCGCAAAATACTTTATATCTTCTAATGTATTACACCATTCATCAGCGACGATTTCAAAACCACTGATTCTGATGTTGACCATTGAAGTTAAAACTGAAAGGGTTTCTACCTGAGCATTTCTCTCATTCATATCGACAGGCCCTTCAAGGCGAAATGCCAAATTTCCTGCAGCTTTTTTCAGTTTCATAAAGTAGTCAGTCATTTTATCGTATTGATGGTTGAAGATGATTCCTACAGTTCCGTAAACATCGATGTGTATGGTCGGTGTGTACTCAGACGAACCGAGTTTTCTGATTCGTTTTTCAAGCCATGAAACGTATTCAATCAGCTTTTCACCCTGGTAACCAAGTTTATCAGGAATGTTGTTGAAAAGTCCATGGGGGAGACTGTCGGCTTTTTTAATGATCATCTTATCTGCATTTTCATAAATCAGGTCACCGGACTGCGAAAAGACCGGGATTTCATGACTGGCTGCTTCCAGGCCATATTCGTCTGCTATCACTTCAGTCATCAGTTTTCTCTGACTGATGGCCACAGCATGTAAAAGAGCCTGGGTGACACCATACATGACAGCAGTATGAAGTTTCTTACCTGTCAATGGATTAATCATATGATCGACTTTTTGAGCCATTTCTCTGAAATTGGTGACATCCTGACCAATCAACAGCGGAAACACGGTTTTTTTTATGACTTCCATATAGATGTCCGCAAGAAAAAGGGGATCTCGTCCACCGGCACCTGAATACTGCACTGCCGCACAGTCACCGTATGCAATCATACCATCTTCCAGCATCAACATGATGCTGATTGATTCTCCCGGCTGTCTGACGGATGAAAATCCGTCTGTATGGGGAATACCCAGATAGGAGGAACCGTCTTTCAAAGCACCGTTTTTAATCGCATGCTGGTCATCAAAGAAAAACCCGGTCAATCCTTTTGAACATACTGCATTTATGATTTTCATCTTTTACTCCTATCTTGGTCTTCCGACCAGGCGACCTTTGCTGATGGCGTATATATCATCGATGACCATCTGAAAATTAGGTTTGCGATGTTCAGTGACTGCTCTTCTGGCAATTTTATCCTGATGGAAAGTTTTAATGTCACTGGTAAAAGGCAGGTGACCAAAATCAAGAAAACGGATAGCACCATCATCATCTCTTACAGGAAGTACCTTACCCCGGTTATATTTACTAGGTGCAAAGGGAACATCAATCAGTCCAGCTTCAAAACCTCTTATGACACCTTCTGCCACATCTCCTTGGCCGATCGTAAACAGACTGTCGACAATGCATCTTGTTTCCTGACGAATAATCTCCATTTCAAGGTTAACTTCATCAGTTTTTGGAAAGACCTGTTCCTTTAACATGTCAATCATTTGCCTGGTGGCTTTGAGCCCTGAAGCATTGGCTTCTTTCGTTGGTATTCCTTGAGATTCATGAGGTGTCTTGACAATGACTTTAGTTGCTTTGGACAGGGCAGCCGCCACTGCTCCCCATGAAATCACAGCAAATGCTTTTGATTCATCTTCAGGAAATCCTCCCATCCACTGATGCAATACCGTTGATATCCTGACATCTTTGAAGCCTGATTTGACAAGATACTCGTCAGCCAGCTCTTTTAATGTATACATAGCCGATACATCCTGCGTCAGATTACCACCCTGACCATAACCGACGGTGATATCTTTCGCTCCTTGCTCAGCTGCCAGCAGACATTCTACGATAGCAACTGAATGGGAGATGCAAGGGGGGACCAGTGTACCTGTTAAAGGGCCAAATGGTTCACGGTTAATGATGATGTCATGTTCTGCATAATAACCGGTCAAACGGTCAGTGTACTGCCAGTCTCTGATTGTCTTTTCAAGCAGGTTGTTTTTGGAATAGGGAATATTGTAAGAAATTCCGCCCCCTTCAAATGAAGTGAATCCACCTGCCAGTGAAATTTCCGCAAGAAGCCTCGCATCAGGAGTTCCATGACGGACCTGAACAGGAACAAAGACACTTTCATTAACGCTTCGACAGGCAGCTACACCATGATTGACTGCAGGAAATCCATTAAGAAGAGACCGATGCTCCCTGACGCTTTCCTCAATTCCCTTTTCCGCGTCATCATATTTATTGTGACGGGTATAGCTGTCTATGGTAGTAGGCAGCAGATCAGCTTCACCGAACTCCTCAAGATATTGCAGCAGTTTGATATGTTCCTCGACAAGAGCTACTCCGGCTCGAGGTTGAAGAAGGGTATTTCCTGTACGGTCCGCATTTTCAAGACAGACAGGAAAACGTCTGTTTTGAGGAATCTGCTCATGATAGCGGACAGCTTCCTGAAACTGAACTTCTTTTCCTGTTGGCCATTGCTCAAGCACTTCTTTTCTGGTTTCGTGAAATTGTTCTTCGGAAAGCTTTCTGTTTTTAATTTCCATTGACTGACTCCTGACTGATCATTTTCAATTCTTTTTTCATTATTGTAAACGCTTTTACCGGACTGATTGTACTTAACAGCCCCATTGCCGCTAAAATATATTTTTCATCAAGATAAAACTGAGGCTTTTTTGGACGCAGGCTATCCGGTGCTGTGCTGTCAAAAAGACATTCTCTTAAAACAGATAATTGATGGCGGCTGTGAAGAAGCGGCCCTCCTGTACCTATGACAAAGGGAAGAGATGTCATATCCTTGCCAAACTGAAGATAAGTGACTCCCTCCGGAGTATAATATTTCTTAAGCGTTCCGCAATGCCGCTTCACTGCGATGTTCACTGCTTTTTTACTTAATGCATCATCAAATGATTCTGATTTCTCATCAAAAATCAAAGAAGGATTATCCTTGATGGAGTTTAGTCTCTCCTTTGTGTCATTCTCTGTAAAATGTGCAAAGAAACCATGATCATCAGAAAAAGCTGCCTCCACAATGGTGTCTGCATTTAATCTCACACCTAAATCACCTTCGACTGTACGCATGATCCTCGGATTCACCAATCCTTTCGAAATGATGCCGTTTCCGGTTGAATAACCATCACAGATACTATGAATATCAGTAGTCGCACCTCCGATATCGATGATCATGAGTTCTTTCAAGCCTGGATTTATCCCATCACCGTCAGCCAGTAAGGTACCTGCTTTTAAAACCGCATAGGGGGTGGGCATTAAAAGCTGGTCAACCATTTTTTCTGCTTGTTTCAATCCTTTTGCCACGGTGATCTGACTGATAAACAGGTTTCTGATGATATTATTGACTGGAATGGTATTCATAGTTGTCAGTGAGGGCATGATGTTGGGACAGACATATACTTTTTTACCGCTTTTCTCAAGAATCGCTGAGACCTCATCGGCAACCACTCGATTTCCTGCCACAACGACAGTTAAAGGTTCCCTGACCGAGGCGAGCTTTCTAGCGTTATGAAGGATGATTTTCTGATTTCCTCCATCGGTTCCTCCGGCGAGAAGAAAAATATCAGGGATGTTTTTTTCGATGACTGACATATCTTCATCAGTCAATTCGTGATGGAAACTTCCTGTGATTTTTGCACCGGCTCCCAATGCAGCCATTTTCGCAGCTTCCAGTGTCAGCGACTCAATCAAACCTGACACCATGACAGATAAGCCGCCGGCAGCAGAGGAACAGCCTAATTTCAGATCATAGGATATGGAACCTGTCACTCTTTCAAGTGAATCCACAGCGCTTATGAGTCCATATAATATATTATCCTTGACTGTAGTGGGGGCTTGGGCAGTCCCTAAGAGAATCTCTTTTTCCAGACTGACTGCACATACTTTCGTGAAAGTGGAACCAAAATCAATTAACATGATATTGTTCATTTTTTACCTTCATTCATTTAATATGATATCTTGTTTTAAAAAACTGATATCTGTTTCAGGAGGAGTACCGGGAGGGAAGACTCTGTTAAATCCCATTTCCTCAAAACGATTCCTGACTTCATCAAATGGAGTTTTACCGATCACAAGATTTCCTCCGACATAAAGTATGATATCATCAATGCCGGCTTCTATGCATTTATCTCTTAATCCTCTGCAATCCAGTTCACCATGGCCATATAAGGAAGAAACCAGAATGGCGGCAGCATTTGTCTCTACTGCAGCATCGATGAATTCTTCCTGAGATACCATCACTCCCAGATTGACCACATGAAATCCGGCTTCTGTCAAGGCATATTCAAGAATTCTATTACCCACAGAATGAACATCAGATCCGATGACTCCTAAAACAACTGTATTATTCATCATACCTCCCAAGTTTCTGCTTCAGAAGATAAGAGATTTTTTCTTCAATATGAATCAGGGAACCGCGTTCAATCTGATAATTGAAATAAATGATCTGAGTAGCTTCACTGTTAATTGCTGCGGTATTGAAAATGTCGTTATTCTCAACGACTTTTTTAGGAGGAAGGATGAGGTAATCCTTGTCAGCAAGAAAGTCATTCAGAGAAACACTTGTATTTTCAAGTAAAAGCGTGTTTTTAGGCGGAATATCCCTGGTCATGAATTTCTTTATGACTTTCAGATATCTTTCTGAAAGACAGATAGCACCGACTTGCCTGTTTTTAGGTATCTTAGCGAGTTCAATCACAGTCTGACGGTCCGGAGAGAGTACTGCCTGCATGATCTTGCCGGAAAAACCTGGAAGAAGGTGGCAGATTTCCTCATAATGAGTGGATGTTGTCAATATCAGGTCACAATCACTGACCAGGTTTTCAGGATGGTCTGATTCTAATAAATCATTAAGAAGCAGCTTATCAATGGCAATCCCTGAGATATAGTCAAGCTGCTGCAAAAATGTGAAAAGTGCTTCGGGAGAGCAGTCGATTGTGACAACATGAATCAGTCTTGCATCTGATTTGTATTTATTAAGTACCAGATTGAAATGAGTTTCAATTTCACGGAATGAGAATCCCTGAGCAATGAGATCATCAGTCAGCACTTCAATATTTCTGATTGCCTGCTGTTTTCGGCTGGTTTCGATGACATCCTGTCCCATTGAAATGAATGTGCCGCTTCCGATTACAGATTGGGCTACTCCGTTGGTACATAGCTTGTCATAGGCTTTCTTGACAGTTCCTCTTGAAGCATCAAGCATGTCAGCCATCTCGCGTTCCGATGGTAATCTGTCACCGGGAACAAGTAATCCTTCGCTGACCATGGTGGTGATTCCTGATATGATCTGCCTGTAAGCCGCTCTTTTTGCATTTCTGTCTATTGTGAAATTAATAAGCATGGGATCCTTCTTTCAAAGTGGTATATACCAATCATAAAACTTATAGTCCAATATGTCAATAGATTAACCTATACACAATAAGAAATATTTAATATAATGGGAATAGGAGAATGTATGAAAAGAATCAGTGAAATATTTGAGAATGAAAGCATCCGATTAATCACTTTCGGGAAAAAAAGAAAAGACAGTCAGTCTCAGCTAACAAAACTTCGAATTAGACCAATCATCATCAAGGGAAATGTGACCTTTCAGGTTGAATCTTTTAAAGATAATAAGGCATTTCATCAGAATCTGAATAAAGAGCAATTAATCAGCTATGTTACCGAGTGTCTTGAGAATGATTTCTTGAACATGAACCTGTTTACTGACCAGCATGATTATACCGTTTTCGTCAATAAGGACAGCAGCATCACCTTGCTGAAAAAAGCACCTACCAGGAATGGTGAACTCAACATGAATCACAACTCGAAAAAGAAATACATCATTGACAGTGTTGACCAGCCTGACTTTCTGGTATCACTTGGAATCATGGATAAAAAATATCAGGTCATTAAGAATTCCTACTCAAAATTCAGGCAGATTAACCGTTTCCTTGAAATTCTTGATGATGATATCAGTATGATTGAATCAAAGCCTAAAGTGGTTGATTTCTGCTGCGGCAAAGGGTATCTGACTTTGGCTACCTGGTTTTACCTTAACAGAATCAGGAAAATGGATGCTGACATTAAGGGAATTGATTTCAAAAGTGATGTCATAGACTTTTTAAATGGATTTAATTATCAGAGGCTCTCTTTTTATGATATGGATATCAATGACTATTCCTTTGGTGACATTGATATTGCCATTGGGCTCCATGCCTGTGATACTGCCACTGATTTAAGCATTTATCATGCAGTGAAAAACAAAGCGAAGCTGATTATGATGGTCCCTTGCTGCCAGCATGAGCTTTTCAGCATGATTGACAACGATTTACTTCAGCCGCTTTTAAAACATGGTATTTTGAAAGACAAAATGACAGAGCTTCTCACCAATACACTTAGAGGACTGGCACTTGAAGCCATGGGATATGAAGTGAAGATGATTGAGTTCACCACATTGGAGCATACCATGAAAAACGTGATGATCAAAGCAGTATACAAAGGGAAAAAGAATCTGCAGTCGTTAGAGAAGTACAGAGAACTGGAAGCACAATTCCATGTCAGGTGTTCCGTTGATAAGATTTTTAACATTGACAATAAAAACTCAAATTAATATAATAATAAAAGATTTATTGATTAGTATGGTGGAAGGCAGGTAGAACGGTTGGAAATACTAAGAGTCAACTTTTTCATTTCAAAAAAAATGACAGATTATTTCATAAAAAAAATCAGCTTGGATTTCTGCTTATTCAACATGATAAATGTCAAAAATTTCAGTAAAAAGAGGTGTCATAATGATTTTTAATCAGGAAATGGAATGCATGAGCAGAGAAAACATGAGAAAGCTGCAACTTGAACGGTTACAGAAAACTGTCAGATACTGTTACGAAAAAGTTCCTTTATATACAAGAAAATTTGATGAAATAGGATTGAAACCTGAAGATATCATTTCTTTGGAAGATATAGAAAAAATTCCATTTACTTCTAAAGACGATTTACGTGATAATTATCCCTTTGATATGTTCGCAGTCCCGATGAGTGACATCATAGAAATCCACGCATCAAGCGGCACCACAGGCAAACCGGTGGTAGTAGGGTACACAAGAAAAGACATGGAAGACTGGTCAGAAGCAGTAGCAAGACTTGCAGCAGCCGCAGGGGTCACAAAAGATGATATCGCTCAGGTGGCATTCGGTTATGGCATGTTTACCGGTGGATTCGGCCTTCATTACGGGTTGCAGAAACTTGGAGCTACAGTCATTCCCGCCTCATCTGGAAATACAGAGCGTCAGCTGATGTATATGCAGGATTACAAGACCACTGTCTTGATTTCTACTCCTTCATATGCTCTTTACCTGTCAGAAGTGTGCCTTGACATGGGCATTGACCCTAAAAGCCTGAATTTGAAAATCGGTCTTTTCGGAGGAGAAGGACATTCTGAGGAATTGACTAAGGAAGTGGAAAAACGATGGGGGATTCTAGATACAGAGAATTATGGCATGACAGAAATCACCGGCCCAGGTGTGTCTGGTGAATGCACATTCAAAAAAGGGCTTCATATCAATGAAGACCTCTTTTATCCGGAAATTATCGATCCTGTGACACTTGCTTCACTGCCTGTGGGAAGTGAAGGAGAAATGGTGTTGACCACTCTTACCAAAGAGGGAATACCTATGCTCAGATTCAGGACCAAGGATATAACCAAACTGTGTGATGAAAAATGTGACTGCGGAAGAACAACAGTCAGAATGCACAAAGTGCTTGGAAGAACAGATGATATGCTGATTATCAAAGGAGTCAATGTTTTCCCGTCTCAGATTGAATCAGTCCTGATGAAGTTCAGTCAGATTGCTCCTCATTACCAGATTCTGCTGAAAAGCATAGGATTCATGGATTCAATTGAAGTGCTGGTGGAAGTTGAAAACGGAGCCATTCTGGACAGCTATAAAAAACTTGAGCAGTTAGAAGAAAATATTAAACATGAAATAAGGACAGTTCTGCAAATTGATGCTAAAATAAAACTGGTAGAACCTAAAACACTGGAAAGAACAGCCGGCAAGTCAAAAAGAGTTGTCGACTTAAGAGATAAGAAACAGTACTGAAGGAGCTTTTTATGAAAAAATTAATGCTGGGAAATGAAGCCGTTGCAAGAGGTGTCTTTGAAGCAGGGGTGACGGTTGTTTCTTCATACCCGGGAACACCAAGTACAGAAATCACAGAAAACATTGCCATGTATAAAGAAATATTCTCTGAATGGGCACCAAACGAAAAAGTAGCGCTTGAGGTGGCATCAGGAGCTTCAATTGCCGGAGCCAGAGCTTTTTGTGCTATGAAGCATGTCGGAGTCAATGTGGCGGCAGACCCTCTTTTCACCATGTCATATATTGGTGTGAACGGAGGACTGGTCATTGCTGTTGCTGATGATCCGGGTATGCATTCATCGCAGAATGAACAAGACAGCCGACATTATGCAAGGGCTGCCAAAGTGATGATGCTGGAACCCTCCGATTCTCAGGAAGCCAAGGATTTCACTATCAGAGCATTTGAATTGAGTGAACAGTTTGATACTCCGGTTTTCATCAGGCTATCAACCAGAATCAGTCATTCACAAAGCCTTGTCACCATTGGGGAGAGAACAGACTATCAGCTGAAAGACTATGTCAAAGATGTCAATAAGAATGTCATGATGCCAGCCATGGGCAGGAAAAAGCATATCATGGTAGAAGAAAGAACAAAGAAACAGATTACATATTCAGAAACCAGTGACTTGAACAGCATGGTTATCAAAGATAAAAAAACAGGCTTCATCAGTTGCGGAGTAGCTTTTCAATATGCTTCAGAAATTCTTCCAGACGCTTCTTTTCTGAAACTGGGAATCACTTATCCTCTTCCTGTGGAACTGATCAAGAAGTTTGCAGACCAGGTGGAAACGATTTATGTCATTGAAGAACTGGAACCTATTATTGAAGAACATTGTCGAATGAACAACATAAAGGTCATCGGAAAGGATATTTTACCGGTTACCGGAGAATACAGCGCTGATTTATTACGAAAAGCCATTTTAAATGAAAAAATCAGTTACAATGAACTGGAAGATGAGATTCTTCCTGTCAGGCCCCCCGTTCTATGTCCGGGATGTCCACACAGAGGATTATATTATTCCATGAACCGTTTAAAACTGGTGTTGACCGGAGATATCGGCTGTTATACATTAGGCGCTTTGCCTCCTTTGAATGCGCTGGATACCTGCATCTGCATGGGTGGTGGAATCAGTGCCGCACATGGTTTTGAAAAAGCTAGAGGCAAGGACTTTGACAGAAAAGTAGTGGGTATCGTTGGTGATTCCACTTTCACTCATTCAGGTATCACCGGATTGATTGATATTGTGTATAATAAAGGGATCAGCACCATCATCGTTGCCGACAACTCAATTACAGGGATGACCGGTCATCAGAACAACCCTGTCAACGGGTTCACCATCAAAGGAGAACCTACTCAGGCGGTTGACCTTCTGAAACTGGCAGAGGCCATCGGTATCAAACGGGTTAAAGTGGTTGATCCGTTTGACATGAAGAAAATGACAGAAACAATCAAAGAAGAAACCAATACGGATGAACCGTCTCTTATTATTTCTCAACGGCCATGTGCTTTATTGAAAACAGTGAAATATAAAGGAATAGCAAAAGTAGATACTGAAAAATGCAGAGGATGTAAAATGTGCATGAAACTTGGCTGTCCCGCCATTACATTCAATGATGGCAAAGCAAAAATCAATGATGCGTTATGTGTAGGATGCGGCATGTGCATTTCAGTCTGTCCTTTTGAAGCCATCAGCAAGGAAGGTGAATAGCATGTCTTTACAATCAATCATGATCGTAGGTGTCGGCGGACAGGGAACGCTGCTGACCAGCAGGATAATAGGAAATGTGGCCATTAATCAGGGATATGATGTCAAAATGTCTGAAGTACATGGTATGGCGCAAAGAGGGGGCAGTGTAGTCACTTTTGTCAAATATGGTGAAAAAATATATTCACCAGTCATAGAAAAAGGGAGCGCTGACATTATTCTGGCTTTTGAGGAACTTGAGGCAGCCAGATGGTTACCTTATCTGAAAGAAGACGGACTGCTTATACTGAACACACAGAAAATAGATCCTATGCCTGTCATTACAGGTACAATGAAGTATCCGGAAGACCTGCTTTTGAAAATAGGGGAAAAAGTCAGAAATTTCATCACCCTTGATGCATTGGTACTGGCGAAAGAAGCCGGTACCATTAAAGCGGTCAATGTGGTTTTAATCGGTGTTATGGCTAGAAACAGCGGAATCAGTAAAGAAGAGTGGATTAAAGCACTGGAAGCAACTGTTCCTGCAAAATTCCTGGAAATGAATATGAAGGCATTTGAATTAGGATTCAATAAATAGCAGGCGGGTTTTTATGAATCAGCAAAAAAGAACTGAAATCTTCAATGACAAGAAAAATGGGATTTTACCTGACCGATTTCCAATGGATGTCACCGGGTATGTTGAATACCGGAAAGATATCTATCATCTTGGAGAACCTGAATATCAGGTGGAAAAAGGGGAAGTAGGGGTGTCTGCAGACGGGAAGAAACGCTTTACAAAGGATGGCGGAGTATGGAATCTCTCCTGTAAAGAAAAGTACCATTCATATGAGGATGTCCTGAACGTTGACCTTTTGCAGTTTGTGATTGAAAAGGTCAATAATCAAATGCTTAATGAAATGCAGCACATGATCGATGAAAAAGCGAAGACTCATGTTCCGGTTCCATGGCATTACGGGACTCTTCTGTCACGTTGTGAAATAGAATTCGGATGGGAACCACTGCTTGAAGCAAGCGCCATCGAACCAGAGAAATTCAGCAAAGTTCTGGATAGGTTCGCATTAAGTTCGCTGTCGGTAGTCGATGGATGGAGTCGCCTTGATGATGTGTCTTTAATCATAGTACATGATGATATTGCAGCGACAAGAAGTTTAATCTGGAGTCCTGCTTATTTAAGAAAGTACATTTTTCCGTGGTATAAGAGAATTTTTGATAAAATACATGAAAACGGGAAAAAAGTATTATACATAACAGATGGAAACTATGCTGAAATCATTGATGATCTGCTGCAGATGGGGGTTGATGGACTATACTGCGAGAGCTCATCGATCGATCCTTTATTTGTCACTGAAAAAGGAGGTCCTGATCTGTTTTATCTGATTAAGACTGACTCGAAAATTATGGATTACGGAACAAAAGAAGAGATATTGGAAGAAGTGCTGAAATTAAAATCGATTCACCTGAAGAATCCCAGAATTTTTTCCTACATAGGCGGTGGAACTGTCAATCCCTCAAATCTTGATGCATTCAACGAATTCTACAG
>JAFGUQ010000162.1 GCA_016938455.1 Clostridia bacterium | reverse complement strand
TTGCCATTTTAAAATTTCAGTTTCTTAATATTTCACCTATTGCCTTACAGCGTATTGTAGATTTAATCTCTGACAGTTTTGTCATTATTAATAAAGAATATGATGTCATAGACTACAATAAGACATTCATAAACATCTTTCATGATTTCATTCCTATTAAAAGAAAGGAAAATTTTCTTGATGCACTGGATGCAGCGCAATTAAACGACAAGCACAGAGAGCGTCTTGTAAAATATAATCTTCAGGCTATTGAGAGTCGAACAACTGAGAAATATGAAGATAACTTCAACAACAAAGTGATTGATTTGTATTTTTCTATTGAAATAACTCCCATTTATTCTGGTGATCTTTATTTGGGAACCATCATACTATTAAAAGACATCACACAGGCTAAAAAGGACTTGGAAACAATCCAGAAGAACCATGCTGTACTGATGGAGCAGGAACGATTGGCTTCACTGGGACAGTTAATCGGTGGTATTGCACACAACTTAAAAACGCCTATCATGACCATCTCCGGTGGTTTAGATACATTGCGCGCTTTAGCTGAAGAATATGAAGAATCCATTGATGATAAAACTGTCACTTCTAGCGATCACCACGAAATCGCTCGTGATCTGAAAGAATGGGTCGAGAAGATAAAACCCTACTGTGCCTACATGTCAGACATTATCTCTGCTGTTAAAGACCAGGCTGTTAATCTGATAGACTCTACCACTGGTAGTTTCACTCTGGGAGATCTGCTGAAAAGAGTAGAATTACTCATGAAGCATGAACTTAAAAAATTCCACTGCCGTTTTAACATCAATACGGAAGTGGGAATGTTGACAGAGTTCAAGGGAGAGGTTAATAATCTGGTACAGATCTTTGACAACATCATTGTTAACGCCATACAGGCATATGGTGAAAAGCAAGGTGTGATTGATCTGAAAATCGAAGTAAAAGAAAACCATCTGCTATTTTCTTTCCAGGATTATGGAATGGGTATGTCTCCTGAAATCCAGAAAAAACTCTTCAAGGAAATGCTCACCACCAAAGGGAAGGATGGTACAGGTCTTGGACTTTACATGTCATTTGCGACAATCAAAGGGAAATTTGACGGAGATATGTGGGTCTCCTCTACTCTTGGTAAAGGAACAACTATCTTTGTTTCCATTCCTTATTACAAAGTTGAGAAAAAAGTTTAACTCATTTACATCTTGTAAATATACCATTTGCAGGTTGCCAGTTCATATTTCATCTCATAAACACGCTCTGCTTCGTTGATCACACTCATTACTTTGTAGACATACATCCTGTTTCCCGCCAGTTTTTCTTCATTTCTTTCCAGAATCTTGTCTATCTTCACGATATGAATCTGCTCGCTCTTATCAACATACTTATATTTAATGGGAGAAATTTTCCCATCTTGATTACTTACGCATATCATTTCAACACTTTTCATGATTACTTTCATTTAATTTTCCTGTCTATAATAAACTGGTCATCATTGGATAGTCTTCATAGACCCCTCCGCTGATGCTGTTAACACCACTTGAAATAAAGCTGGCTCGTTTGATGCTGTCGCTGCCGTATTTCAGCCTCAGCAGATCAATGTTCTGATTGAGCTTTCTTTTTTTCTCCAGATTGATTTCGTCAAAAATACTTTTCTGATAAACATCAGCCATGTTAAGCGAAGTCACTCTGACACCAAAGTGTCTGATCGGACTTTTATCCCATATTTCTTCAAACAGTTCCATAGCCACCTGATAGATAGCGGTCGTGCTGTCAGTGGAGTTAACCATCTTTCTCTGTTTTCCCATTCCTCCTTCTGATGACCGCTGGTAAGACACATGGATGACCTGGCACATAAGGTGATTGGCTCTTAATCTCAGTGCAACCATCTCCGTAAGCGAAAGAATGAATAACGATGCATATTTCAGATCATCTACATCAAATGGCGTAGTGGTTGAATTGCCGATGCCTTTAATCTGTCTGCTGTCAGTTTTTACAGCTGAAATATCAATCCCGTTGGCATATCTCCAGATCAGCCGTCCATGGCTTTTCATCATTCTATCCAGCAGGTCGATATCATAAGTAGCCAATGCTCCTATTGTTGTAATACCGTATCTATGGAGTTTATGCCAGGTAGCTCTTCCTACCATAAACAGTTCCTCCACCTTCAACGGCCACATTTTTTCCTTGATTTCATTCTCAAAAATACTATGGACTTTATCAGGTTTCTCTAATTCAGAGGCCATTTTTGCTAAGAGTTTGTTCGTTGAAATTCCAACATTGACTGTAAATCCAAGTGTTCCCCTGATTTTTTCCTTTAACCGGTAGGCTACTTCGAATGGATCCTCACATGGTAATTCCATAAAACACTCATCGACACTGAATCGCTCCACTTTATCAGAAAAGCTCTGTATGACAGTGACCATGGCGTCTGAGCAGCGGGAATAAAGCTGGTAATCAGGAGGAACGATTTTAAGATTCGGACAGGCAAGTAAAGCTTTAAATAATGGTTGCCCTGTCTTGACTCCCATTTTTTTTGCCTGTATTGATTTGGCCAGAATAATTCCCCTTCTCTTGGTCTTGTCTCCCCCGATAGCAGAAGGTATTTCTCTCAAATCCACTTTTTTACCATGCTGTAAATCATAAACTGCCTGCCAGCTCAAATATGCACTGTTAGCATCAATATGAAAAATGTACTTCTTCATTCTGTCCTCCTGCTAACATTATATACGAACATATGTTCTTTTGTAAAGTGATTATCCTGCGATATATTGAAAGATAAGATAAATATACATGCCAAACATGATAATAAAACCAGGCAAGAAAGTAACAAAGTCCTTCAATCTTATTTTTGTTTTTTCTTCAAAAATCATCTTTGTTTTTTCTGTTCGTGTTTTTAACAGATATAGTAAACTGACAACCACCGCTCCGGATACAAGCGCAATGAAAAGTAAGATGAATACTGAAAAAATCATGACACCTGGTGATTGATTCAATATATCTGAAACTGACTGCTCTGAGTCAAGAGCATTTGGTATCATTTTCATGGCGATGTATGAAATCAGTACAGCTGTCGCATTATTTGTGAAGTGTGCAATCATTCCAGCAAAAACAGAGTTAGTGCGATAAACAATATAGCAGATGACAAGAGATAATAAAAACACCCCTGCCGCTTTTTCAAGGTTAAAGTGGAACAGTGCAAATATCACTGAAATCAATATGAAACTTCCGCGTACTCCAAGCTTTTCTGCCGCTGACATGAGCACACCCCTGAACAGTGCTTCTTCGCAGACAGCAGCAAACACACCGATGACAAGAACGCTTAATAAAAACTGGAGCAGATTATTTGGCATAGGAACATCTGCCATAATATTGTTTTTAAAAATCATATTAACGACGATTATGCTGATATAGCTGGCAGAAAGTGTGACTGGAATGGTAAACCACATTGTTATGACAATAATGATTGAATTGACTGCCCCTACTTTTCTTATTCTGAAATTTTCTTTGATGTCTTTTTTGAATACCAGGACGAAAATAACAGCTGGTAACAGTATGATTCCAATTTCACCGACTGTTCCTGATATAAAATAATTATCGAAAATGTTCAGAAATGAAAATATCAGAAACAATATTTCCGTTACTGAAAATATGATTCCTCCCTGAAATAATGTTAACTTTTTATTTCCCACTCTGTCTCCCCTTTTTCTCTACGGTTGGTATTTTAACAATGAATGTACTTCCTTCTCCAAATGCTGAGACTAACTCGATTTTCCCTTTATAATTTTCAACAATACTTTTGACAATTGACAATCCCAGACCATACCCCATGTTCTTACTGCTTCTTGACTGATCTGTTCGGTAAAACCTTTCAAAGACTTTATTTTTATCCTCGTCCCGAATGCCTGTTCCTGTATCTGACACTTCTAAAACCGCATAACTGTTTTCCTCAAACAGTTTCAGTGATACTTTCCCTTTTTCAGTATATTTATAAGCATTATCAAGTATTGAAGATACCAGCTGATGAATATCCAGCCGGTCAGCTTTGACATATGTATTCAGCGTACAATGTTCAAACTCAATCCCTTTCTGTCTGAACTTAAGGTCAAAGGCTTTAATGGTTGTCTCAATTTCTTCTGCTATGTTAATAACTTCATATAAGATGTCCTGTTCCATATTATCTTTTCTTGAAAGAAAAAGCAGTTTATTGACTAAATCACTCATTCTATCAGTTTCGTGATTGACATTATCAATCCATTTTCTGTGCTCTCCAACTGTTTTTTCATCGTCTTCGGAGATGATTTCCATATTTGTTTTTATGGCACTGAGAGGTGTTCTCAGTTCATGAGAAGCATCTCCGACAAACTGCTTCTGCTTATCATAGGATTTCTTTACCGGCTCTAGCGCTTTCTTTGTCATGATTAAGTTACCAATAAGCACCATAATCACTGCCAGTAAAAGAATCAGAAGAAACTCTTTGGCGGTCGATGCCATAAGTTCTCTTTCCTGAGTGGCATCAATGAAATAATACTTGGTGGTTTCACTGACAACAAAAAATGTAATGAAATAACTGTCTTCAAACTGAATATATTTCATGTTTTTGTCATTATTCTTGACTAAATCATATAACCCCTGTTTTTCTTCCTGAGTAACTGAAAATCCCGGGTTATCAGATGAAATCAATCCGTTATCATCAGCTTCAATAACAATAAAAACCCCACCGAAAATTTTTTGTACTCCATCAGACTGAGGTGTATTTCTTGGAAAAAACCTTCCGCTGTCAGGAAAGGTCGTAGCACCGCTTTCAATCATCTTTTTAATATTTCCGACCTGTCTCTTCAAAGTAGTCCTCATGGATAAAAACACAAAAGCAAAGACCACCAGTAAGATCGCCATGACAATCCCGATATTGATCAATGTCAATTTAATTCTTAGCTTTCTAAACACTTTATACATCCTCTTTCAAGCGATATCCGATTCCTCTAATGGTATCAATGGAAATTTTTGCTCCTTTAACAACCACTTTCTTCCTCAGATTATGGATATATATTTCCACAATCGTAAATTCAGAATCCGAGTTGAATCCCCATATTTTATCAAACAACTTTTCTTTTGACAGCACATGTCCTTTATTCATAATTAAATATTCCAGTAATTGACCTTCTTTAAAAGTAAGTTTGCTTTGGTACTCATTGATTCTCACCATTAACGTCGAAGGAGTAAATTCAACATTTCCCACGATAATCATATTAATATCCTGTAAGTCTTTTTCTTTTCTTCTTAAAAGTGCTCTGATTCTTGCCAGTAATTCTTCCGTGGAAAAAGGTTTTACCAGATAATCATCAGCTCCGCAGTCCAATCCATCTACTCTATCTGAAATGCCGTCCATGGCTGTAAGAAAAATGACCGGAGTGGTGATACCTTCTTTTCGGATTTGTTTCAGTATTTCTGTTCCATTCATAGACGGAAGCATCCTGTCTAATATAATCAAATCATAAATCGTGAGGATAGCATTGTCCAATCCTTCTTCTCCATCATAAAAAACATCAACTTCATAGCTGTGCTTTTTTAATATATGGGCTAATGCATCAGCCAGACTCACCTCATCTTCTACTAATAACAACCTCATTGACCAGATCGTCGAGTAGACAGCCCACTACTCTTTCCCTTTCTTAATATTTATCACATCAAGCGAGGAGTAGCTGCTGCCCCTCACAGAACCGT
>JAFGUQ010000161.1 GCA_016938455.1 Clostridia bacterium | reverse complement strand
ATTTGATGCGTTTGTCCTAATCGGTTCGTATTATAACTGACATTTTCAATTATTTCTTCAAGCTTTATCTTCTTGTCTCCATTAAGATAATCAACTATTTTATCAATGGTATTCACCGCTTCTTTTTTTGCAGTCATCATCAGATCAGCAACACTCTCATTCATTGGAATTTTCTCATCTTTATAGCACCATACATTTCTGCCATTGTTAAGAACATCACACTGAGGAAACGGGTCATGAACATAATATTTTCTTGGAGTCGGCAACTTACGAAGTAATGTCTTTCTGTAATCCGGGTCATATAGAATATTTAAAATGGAAAACATATTTGAAAAACTGGCTCTTATTGCTTTTTCTGGAACATTGATATCATATTCTGTCTGGAAATAATTGTGAAAATACTTAATGATTTCTGCTGGCATTTTATCAACTCTTATCAATGATGCCAGATTCTGGTCTACGGCTTCTTTGTTTTCATATTCTTTCCATAATCTGGTATCAATGGTATATTCAAGATAGTAATGTGTCATTTTACTTAGCTGCCCATTGAAATCCCAGACCCCATGTTTGTCAACATAGTCAACATATGGGTGAACATTCTTATCCAGATAAAAATGACATAGAAATCCAAGAAGGTAGACAAAAAACTGCTCACTGTCTGTTTTGGTTTTTTCAATTTCCTTCACAGCACCAAGAAAAAATGTAGCTGTGCTTTTATCATGCATCATCCTTCCAATATTACTGATTTTCCTTGAAAAAGGAGAAAGCGGCTTATAGTAAAAGAAAAAATCCGGTCCCTGTGCTCCTAACTGGAAGAGATTCATATGTCTTTCAATGCTACTTTTTACTATGACACTTTTCACTTCATTTCTTACTAGCCTTGAAAATATCGTATGAGTTAATAAATCAGGCATATGCAATCCTTTCTTAACAAAATACAAACATGTATTTTACATTAATATGATATACTAATACTATCTTATCATAATTAGGGGGTTTTTGTTTTATGAAACTGACGAAACAAGAGAGATCCTGGATATTATATGACTGTGGTAATTCTGCATATTCCATTGCAATTACAACTGCCTTATTACCCGCCATATTCGGAATGTTCAAGAATGTTGGAAGTTCAATGGATTTAGGCTATTTCAATTCAATTGCCAGTATCATCGTAGCTGTCTTAAGTCCGATTCTCGGTACCATCGCAGACTACAAAGACAAGAAGAAACGATTCTTCATTTTTTTCTTTTTGCTAGGTGTCATTTTCACAGCGTCTTTAGCTTTTATACCACCTGAAAGCGGTATGTGGCAATTGCTTGTCATCTTCTATATCCTGACTGCGATTGGATTTGCGGGAGCTAACATTTTCTACGATTCATTCCTGGTTGATGTCACTGCAGATGAGAAAATGGATAAAGTCTCAACAAGAGGTTTTGCTTTCGGATATATTTCCAGTGTCATTCCGTTTGGAATCAGTTTAGGTGTCATTTTTATACTCGGTATGGATGCAGCAATAGGTTATCAGCTTGGTTTTATCATCACCGCATTGTGGTGGGGACTTCTCACGATTCCAATGATCAAGCATGTTAAACAGACTCATTTCATTGAACCGGAACCTAAACCGGTAATACAAAGTTTCAAACGTCTTGCACATACATTTAAAAATATTAAGCAGTATAAAGTGGTCCTTGTATTCCTCATTGCCTACTTTCTGTATATAGATGGTGTGGATACCATCATCAAAATGGTCGTTCCTTATGCCACTGCTGTTTTAGGCACTGATTCACTTGATATGTTTACTTTACTCGGGATTCTTTTGATTATTCAGATTATTGCCTTCCCATTCGCCATTTTATATGGTGTACTGGCAAAAAAATACTCTGCAAGAAGCATGATCATTGTTGGGATATTCACATATATCGTATCCTGTGTCGCTGCCTTTTTCATTTCTTCCGTCTGGCATATTTTCATCTTAGGAGCATTAATTGGCTCTGCTCAGGGAGGTATCCAAGCGCTAAGCCGTTCCTATTATGCTAAAATAATTCCAAAGAAGAATTCAAATGAGTTTTTCGGATTCTATAATATTTTCGGAAAATTCGCAGCCATAGTCGGTCCAGGAGTCATGGCGTTAACAACAACGTTAACCGGTAATGCCAAGTATAGCATTTTAGCTATCATTCCATTGTTTGTGGCAGGATTCCTGGTTTTTATCACCTTACCGTCTGATAAAAGGAAAACACCTGCGATAGAGTCCTGAAAAAAAATAGCAATTGTTAAAATAACACCGATGACTAATCGGTGTTATTGATGTTATGAACCATTTCGCAATCTTTATTGCCTGTATTCGTAACCCCCCAGTCAAAACGTATCCGTGGGACTTCATATTTGAAATACCATCTGATTGATATTTTCTTACTTCCGAAAAAGGCATGAAAAAGCGCACATGATGTCATGGTTTCCTCAACAATGTCAACGGGAGTGATCTTGCTGAATTTAGAAATGTCTTCTTCAATAGTTAGATAACGAATCACATCATTCAGGTAAGCTGATGCTTCATTCTTTTTCCCCAAAATTTCTGATGATTCACTTTCATTCCATTTTTGATACGGATACTTGATATAAACTGGAGATGAAATGATGAAGCCTCCATTCTTCTGCTGTACTTTTAAATAAATATAGTCTGAAGGGAGTGATGATATGTTGAACTGATTTTCATAATCAAGACTTGCAGGAAAATCATCAATCAACACATAATCACCTGAGATGACAGCTATTCTTTCAATGATATCCGTTCCGTGAAGAACCACTTTCAGATGATATGTCTCTTTACACATGATTTCCTGTCCGATCTGACAATCATTCACACTGAATTCCATATAGATCCTATCATCATTAGTTGCATAGGTTGCCCTGTTTTCCAGACTTTCCCATATACTGTCCCTGCTAAGCTTTTTTGAAATAACAGCTGTCAAGGCCCCAGTACCATAAGCTGCATCACGCTTATTGAAGTACCTGAAAAAACGTCCTCTTGATTGTTCTACAGTCTTAGGTCCTCCCATCAATCCATAATGAAGGTCAGAACTTCCACAGACTGCAGGTTGAAAACCATGCTTCAACACCTTCTGAAGTAACCACTCTGCATTTCCAAATGAGCTGATAGCTTCAACCAGTCTTTCACGTTTATTCATGTTCTCTTCAAATTTTGGTGTTTTACCTCCGATATGACATTCCACGAAAACATCATCTCTCTTGTTATATAAGTCATCAATATCATACATCGGTGTCAGATAATCGGGAGGAATGCTCTCATCAAGATACTTGAAGATGATGTTTCGATCACCTCCGGTCGGCGGATGAGCTTCATATGATAAAAACGGGATATATTCACCTTCTTTATCATAAGCAGTGCAGGTATTTTTATAGCTGTCCCATATGAGTTCTTTGTCAACATCAGGGTATGACATTGGGCCAACTGCACAAAAGTCAAATCTTCCGATGTTTGATGCCTGCTCATGTCTGGCTGATGGAGAAATCTTCTTATTGGAAACATGCATCAGATGCATCGATTTGTCTCCCCAGCCATGAGCATGAAGGTCTCCCCAGTAAATAAACTGTTTCGGGTCTTTCTGGCAGACAATGGGATTGGAATGAAAAACAAGATTATTACCGGTTTCTTTTATCTTTAACCGGTATACTTTCTCTTCGTCAAAAGAAACATTGACAATTGCCTGTCCATCAACCAGTCTGACGACTCTGTTTAAAAAAATCACTTCTTTCTGGTAATCTTCCATAAGATTTCCGCATTCATCAAATGCGCCGATGTGGATTTTATAGGTGTCACCTAACTTCGCCACGGTGGGACCAAGCACTCTTAATAAAGCCAGTTCACTTCGGTTAACCACTTCGAAAACAAATGGTGTGCCAGTGACAGGTGTTGATGTCTGTTCTTTCCCATTGTAATATTCAATGAAAAAGTATGATTCACCAGCGGTATAATAACTTTCCGCATTTCTGATCGTAATGGATATGCTTTGACCGGATAGCATATCTTCTTTTAAAAAAATTCTGCAAATATTTGAAATTCCTGGAGTTCTGTGATCCAGCTCGATAAAAGCTTCCGGTTCCACACTCATGTGATTAGCCGCTTCTTTATTCTGAACCTGAAATTCATGACCCAGACTGCCATCATAGATAAAAAGAAAAAACCCGTCCCCTTTTTCAAGTCGGTCATTTACATTGATATCAATCTTCCATGTTCCTTTTGTACCTGCTTGAATCTTGCAGCCATACTCAGTATATTCATTTTTCAATTCATCGGTAAAAGAAAAGGTAAAATCTATTTTTTTATCACAATACCGGTCTGGTATGGCATGTGTAAACTGATCCATATAGTTTTTTATCATAAGAACCTCCTGTAAGCATCGATTAATACTTTTTCATGAATTTCCCAGTTTAATATCTCATTGATAGCTTTCAGTCCGTTTTGTCCCATTCTTTTCACTTCATCTTTGTGACTGGATAAATAAATAATAGCTGATTCAATTTCTTCTCTGTTGTTCGGATTGACACTTATCCCGCAATCATAAGTCAGTACAACCTCCTCCATACTTTTGAAATTAGAACAGATTGTAGGAATCCCCGATGCCATATATTCATATATTTTAGTTGGTGGATCAATCATATTATTGGGATAAGGATTAAAAAGACATAAACCGGCCATGCTCTTTTCATAGACTTTCATCACGCCTTTCCTGTTAAGATATCCCAGGTAGCTGACATTTGACGGCAATGATGCAATGAACTCGTCAAGAGGGTCAATATCGATTCTCCCCGCAATCTCAAGTGAAACATTTTTGATTTTTTCAAAAGAAAAACATGTGTTAAGCAGCCCTCTTTCTTTCCATATAGCACCTGAATAACAAAAAACATTATTCTCAGATTTCTTATCATAATCAATATCAATATTTTCAAACTCTTTTTTGATGGGTAGATTTTCCAGTTTAATCACCTTGTCAGCATAGTCTTTAAACCGTTCACAGGTTGAATCAGCGACCGCAAAAATGAGATCGCAGTATTTGATATATTTCATTTCAATCCAATCCACCATGGCTGCAACTAATGGTCTTAAAACCTTTGGAATCCACTCTTTTTCATAAATCTGAAGAGGAGAATTTTCATGTGAATCATAAACCACTTTACAGCCTGCTCTTTTAATAAGCTTTGAAAATCTGATCAGTTCAGGATCATGGATGTGATAAATATATGCATTTTGAGCTAATGCAAACTTTACAATTTTTCTTCCCGAAAAAAGAAATCTGGTTAGTCGATTTCGATTATGCTGTGCTTGAAAACCTGTTAACTTCACTCCGCTTTCAACATCATCATGTGTTCCTTGAGAGATATAGATTACCTCATAGCCTGCTTTAGCAAGAGAAACACATTCCTTGTGAAAAATTCTGATATCATTTTTTTTATGGACGATACTGATATGGCAGACTCTGTTATTAATCATGCAAATTTCTTTCTATCATAAAATAATTTTTAAGGGCAATGAAGCTTAGAAAATTTCGATATAATCTGTATTTCAGCTTCATCCCTTTTGGTAAATACAACCCTTCGGTATCCATTTCTCTGGTTTCTTTATATGAAATGCAGGAATAACGTCTGTCAAATAAATTTTTTAACACCTTGATTAAATAAAAATGACTTGATTTACTGAACTTAACTCTTTCACTGATACGCTCACCGACATATTTGCCAAAGAAAATCTTATCATTTCCTTTAAACCTGATATCCAGTGAATACATAAATGACACAATGTCATTATCCATCAGAGGAAGTCTCCATTCAATATTATGATAATCATATGCTTTAAGTGCTTTGAAAAGGTGCTTTGACCGGTATGTGTCATAAGCAAAACTGTCAAAGATTTCATTCTGTCTGGTTAAAGTATCTGTGTCATGAAAATCATTCAGGTAAGGTTCAAGCCTGTCCTTCAGATACTTTTGAATATCAGTGTTTTTTCTGCTGTAAAAGAACAGATACTTATGGATGAAAAAATCAAGCATGCGATCTCTGGTCAGTGGTTTGTCAATATAACTTCCTGCAATTGAACCTATGTGGCCAGGGACAACAATACAGTTTTTCATGTCGATTTCTGATGCAGCGAAATAATCCATTAAATGGGCCATGCACTGATAATTAGAAGCATATAATAAAAACTGGTCATTGTCATGGCTTTTAAAAAACGCTTTCCACAGTTTTCTCTGGTAAGGAAGATGAATAAATTTAAACCCGTTTTCTTCAGCCACTTTTTTTGCAATTGCTTTTTCATTGAATAAAGCATTTCCATAGGTGAAGCAAGTCACATTCTTATAATTCATTTTATTCAGCAGAATTAAGATGAAACGCGAGTCCATTCCTCCGCTTAAAGGAACATATACTTCTTTACCATCAAGAGAAGAAACAAATCTTTTAGCTACCTTATGTACTACTTCATCAAAGCTCTTTTTCAGATCATGATAATTAAGTCCTTCCTGGACATGATATTGCAATTCAAAATAGGGCTTGATTTCAACTTCATTGTCTGCAGTTAAATATTTTGAAGCATTGAGTGCATAGATGTTTTCAATCAGTGTTTCACCATGGCAGATGAATCCGCAATAAATGAAATCTCTTTTCCCTTTTATATTGATTTTTTTCTGATTTGAATGACTAATAATATTTGAAACCATATCGCTGATGAAAATGTCATGATTCACTTTCGAGTAAAAAAGATCAAAGACACCATATCGGTCAACTGCTGCCAGCACTTTTTCTCCTCTTTTGATAATTACTGAGAATAAGCCATTGATGTCCTGCATCAAATGGCGAAACTGACCCTCAGTCTCAATAGTGTCAAAATATTCAGCAAGTCCTTTTCCTTCTTTGTATTCATCATTAACATAGGCATATCCCTTGACATAAATATCATTTAAAATATGCCATTTGAATCCATCTCTGTATTCATTATTGATGATGATTTTTATCATATCAGATCTGCTCCTTAATTGCTTTTCAAATAAACCAGATAACCTAATTCTGAAAGAACTTCAAACGCATTTATTTTACTGCTTTCATCATTGAATTCAATTCTCAGCGCACCTTCATAAACTTCTCTGTTATTGATAATGCCAATATTCCTTATATTGATATTCTTTTTGGCAAGTATTGTTGAAATACTGGCAATGATACCAGGTTTATCTTCTACACTTACAGAAAAGTCATAGACAGGTTCAATCAATCCGGTATTTCTGTATTCAAATGAATCTCTGTAACTTTTCGAACTGCTGAAAAGTTCATTTAAACGTGTTGAATCATCTGTCTTGATAGCAAGTTCAAATTTGTTGATCTCTTCTTTGAATTTTTCAAGACTGCTGATGATATGCTGTTTGTTTGATAAGCATATATTATTCCAGATGGCAGGGGATGATGACGCAATTCGAGTGATATCTTTAAATCCGCCGGCAGCAAGTGTGTGAAGATACCTTTCCTCTTTATCACTGTTTTTTACAGTGTTCACAAGTGATGCTGCAATGATATGAGGAATATGAGAAATATTTGCAGTAATATAATCATGCAAATCAGCGTCTATCACAATTGGAATGGCTTTAATTGCTTTAATGACAGTAATCAGTTCGTTCAGTTTCTCCATATTGCTGCTGCTGTTTGAAGTAATCAGATAAAAAGCATTTTCAAGCAAGATAGCAGATGAGAACTCATATCCGCTTTTCTCTAGTCCTGCCATCGGATGTCCGCCGATATAATTGATATCTTTAAAATGTGATTTGATTGTTTTCTCTATGTCGTGTTTTGTGCTTCCCACATCTGTGATCAGGCACTGCTTTCTGACCACTTTATGCAGTTGCACAACGGTATCAAAAATGAACTCGACAGGGGTACAGATAAAAATAAGGTCACAAAGTTCAAAAGAGGCATCAATATGATGGGTAATCATATCAATCACACCTTCTTTTTCTGCTTTGATTAAATCATCCAGGTTACGGTCATAAGCAATGATTTCATCACAGACTCTGTTCTTTTTGAGGGACTTAGCAATCGATCCTCCAATTAACCCAAGTCCGACTATTCCAACAATCATCTCAGCTTTCTCCTCATGATTTCTACAATTGGTTTGATCTGTTTGATTAATTCCATAAATTCAACCGGTGTTAATGATTGTGCTCCGTCTGATAAAGCCTGATCAGGATCAGGGTGAACTTCAACCATCAGTCCGTCACAGTCTGCAGCCACCGCTGCTCTTGCAAGAGGAATAATGTATTCTTTCACACCGCTTGCATGAGACGGATCAACAAACACGGGTAAATGAGATTTGGACTTGACAACAGGAACTGCACTGATATCCAAAGTGTTTCTTGTTGACGTTTCAAATGTTCTGATTCCTCTTTCACATAAGATGACTTTACTGTTGTTTTCTCTGATGATATATTCTGCAGCATTTAGCCATTCATCGATGGTTGCTGACAGCCCTCTCTTCAAAAAGATCGGTTTATGTGTGCGGCCTACTTCTTTTAACAGCTCATAGTTATGCATATTCCTTGCACCGATTTGAATGATGTCAAGATATTTTTCTGCAATATCAAGTGCATATACGCTGGTCACTTCACTGACTGTAATCATGTTGAACTGTTTAGCAGCTCCTTCCATTAATTTCAAGCCTTCTTCTCCCAGACCTTGAAATGAGTATGGTGATGTTCGAGGTTTGAAAGCTCCGCCACGTAAAATCTTCACACCAGCTTCACTTAAGGATTTTGCAGTAGAAAAAATCTGTTCTTCACTTTCTATCGAGCATGGGCCTGCAATCAAGGTGAAGTTTCCTCCACCGATTTCAATGTCTTTGATTTTAAAAACAGTGTTCTGGTCTGAAAACTTTCGGTTGACCAGTTTGTAGGTCTCAGTCACTGGAATCAGCTTATCAACGCCTGGCAGCAGTTCCATATTTTTATTGGCAAGTACCGCCTTGTCTCCTATTACCCCGATAATAGTGACTAGCTTTCCCTGTGATAAATGAGCTTCAAGACCATATTTATGAAGTTTTTCAACTACATGCTCAATATTCTCTTGAGTCGCTTTAGGTTTCATTACAATAATCATCGGTTTCTCTCCATACTATACATTTTGTATATAATAGTATATCACAAATGGTTTCTTATTTGATGATATTCTCTTTATACCAGTTCAATTCAAAATGCGGTTTTCCAGCCAGATAGTGGTTGACATGCTGAACATGATTGATTTCGTAATTTATTTTATATAGATGTTTTTCGTTTTCTGCTGAATCAATTTCTCCCACTTTTATTACTTCATCATTCAGTGAATAGCATGTCTGATCAAAAACCATATTCATATTTTCATCTTCAATTCTGATTGTCACTTTTTCATTGATTTTACTATCATTACAGATCAGAATATCATGTTTATGATTGTTTTCCTCACCTATCATCACCAGTATCTGCTTCTGGCTGTTCTTAATAAACGAATAAGCCAGTTTTTTATCAAAGTAATAATCAACAACCGCATCTGAAAACTGCGGCCATCCATCTATGAGATTCCACCAGATAATTCCTGTTTTACGCCATTTTCTGCTTCTGAAATGCTCTATGAAAAATTTCATTGCTTCCGCCTGAGACACCTGTGATGCATAAGAAAAGTCTTCAAGGTTATCAGGAACCACACCAAACAGAACCTTAATCTGATTGGCCATCAGCTGTATTCTGAAATTATACCTGTCGTCTTTATCCGGCATCGGTGCAGTAGCGTGAAGTTGCCATTCTCTGTTTTCATAAGGCCACAAGTTCTCTTCACTGATGAACTTCCTTATGCTTTTAACTGAAGGGCACCCATGATAGCCCATCTCACTGGCAAAGTGACAGTTGGCATTTTGATAAAAGTCGCTTTTATAATAGTCTCTTGGTCCCCAAAGGTGATACTCTGGCAAAAACTCATCTCCTGCCAGGAATCCCTCTTCACTGATAAACGGTGATGATGGTAGGTATTCTTTATAGGTATCATGAAGTCTCACCAGTCTGGCCAGTATTTCTCTGTTGATCACGTTAAAATTTGGGTTAGTTTTTCTTCCAAACCAAGAATGCGCACAGTCTACTTCATTATCCCCTGCCCATAGTACCAGACATGCATGAGTTCTAAGTCTTTTAATGACTGATGTCGCTTCTTTTTCGATGGCTTCAATGAACCGGTCATCTTGCGGATATACTGCACATCCGAAAGAAAAGTCCTGCCAGACCATGATTCCTTCTTTATCGCATAAATCATAGAAAATGTCATCTTCATAAACATTCCCGCCCCAGCACCTGACCATGTTGCATCCAATGTCCCTGACCATGTCAAGCATGACAGGAATTCTTTCTTTATCCCTGGAATGAAGTGCATCAGCAGGAACCCAGTTAGTTCCTAAAATAAATGTTCTTTCACCATTGACCTGAAACAGGAACTGACCATGCCCTTTGTTATCTGTGGTTTCACTACGAATTAATCTGACAATTCGAACACCGAAAGTAACTTCTGTTTTTTCAACAAGCTGATTGTTTTTATATAGACTGATCACTGCTTCATAAAGAGATGGCTTTCCTTTTCCAGCAGGCCACCACAATTCAGGTTGATTAATAGAAAAGAGCATTCTTCCTGAAATGAACAAAACTGATATTTTCTCATCAATTTCACTGCCATCACACTTGGCATTTAGCCACAACTCATAATCATTCATGTTAAAGTCGCATATATTCAATTTGAAATATAAAAGCATTTTTGCCATGTCATCTTCAATTTCCATGGTATCAATATGAATTTCCTCAAATACACTTGTTTTATTCACAAGATAAACATCCTTGAAAATCCCTGCCGAAACAATTCTTGGTAAAATATCCCAGCCATACATATGAGGTGCTTTTCGTATATAAAGGGATTCATAATTGAATGGAAAAGCAGCTGAATAGAGCGGATAGTCATGTTTTTTTGCTTGATCTCTCACTGGTTTGAAATGAACGACCAGCTCATTTACCTCTTTGATTAACTGTTCAACCGATACCTCGTGTGCTATCAGCATATTATCAGTTTCAAGAATTCTGAATCCATTTAGATAAACATCAGCAATACAGTCAAGTCCTTCAAAAATAAGACTCAGTTTATTTTTATTCCCTTTGTATTCAAAACTCCTGAAATACCATTTATGATAATTCTCATATTCATATGTCTTTTCAATATTGGCACCGAAATAGACATCGCTGATGATGTGGTTGCTCATTAAATCAATTTCAAAGTTTCCAGGGACTGTCGCTAAGTATACATCAAGTGTACTTTCTTTTATATCTTTTAACTCTTTGAAATCATATTCTTTCAGACTATAGCAGAACTGCCAAGCACCTGTAAGCATGTAATAACTGTCATTTTTTTTTGTCATAGCTCTCCTCTTTCATAGGAAGTTTTATGATGAAACTAGCACCTTGCAAAGGATCATTCAAGGCCTTGACTGTCCCGTTATGCTTTTGAATAATTGCTTTTGTTATTGCAAGTCCAAGTCCATTTTCACCGTCAGCTCCTTTATAAAACCGTTCAAAAACAAAAGGCAGATCCTTGATGTTCAATCCTTCACCATCATCAGTTATGGTGATTATAACATTGTTTGACTCACGATTGATAGATGTTTTAACCATGCTTTTAGCATAGCGTATTCCATTAGAATAAATATTGATTAAAGCCTGCAGGATTTTTTCTTCGTCAAGAAGACATTCTGCTTCAGCTATGACTTCAGTTTTTAACTCTATTTTCTTTGCATAAGCCAATCCGCTTACTTTCAAGATGGCTTTGCTGACTACTTCATTTATATCACATATCTCATAGGTCAAATATTCGTTTTTAGATTCAATTTTTGACAGATATGAAATCCCTTCTACAATTTTTCTGAGTCTGTCGCTTTCTTCAACAATGATATTCAGATTTTCTTCATTCTTTTCTACCAGCCCATCAATCATTCCCTCAGCATACCCTTTAATGGACATAAGAGGAGTTTTAAGCTCATGTGATGCATTCTGCAAAAAAAGATTTTGTGTCTGTTCATAGTTTTTTAATTCTGCTGCCATGTGATTAATCGATTCCGCCAACTGCCCTATTTCATCATTCTGACTCATTTCAGGTAATAAATCAAAGTTTCTCTTCGCCATATTCAAGGTCTGTGCATGAAGACGCCTTAAAGGTTTAGTGATGGAATTAGTAACCAATATACCTGAAATAAGCACAAAAACCAGCGCAAGGATGATAAAAAAGAGTTGTCGGCTGATAATGCTGCTGATAAGCTGCCTCACCTGCGCATCTTTAATATATATAAACAGATAGAAGCTGACTCCATTATTTTTAGCGATGATCGGGAATCTTTGAAAAAGATCAATATTCTCAGGATTATAGAGAATACCGATATACCTGACACCATTATATGTAAAACTCACATCTCTGCTTTTATTTTGCAGACTTTCCAGAATCGCATTTTCCGCAATATCAGGAACAGACCTGTTTGCACCTGCAAAAGTTTTTTCTCTTTCAGAATAAAAGAAATAACCGCTTTGACTGTCTAATTTCAAAGAAGTTGTTTTTTTCAATGTAGTAATGATTGAAGCCAATAAACCCTGATTCAATTCCTCAGAGCTGCTTAAAGACTGATTGAGAATTAAAGAGGTGACTCTGGCTTCTTCATAAAGATCACTTTTGATTTCTTCATACATGTACCTGCTGATGAACACACCTGATATGATGACAAACAGTGTGAACACTACAACCATCGTGATAGAATAATATCCGATAATCTTGTTTTTTATGCTCATAATCAACCTTCTATTTTGTATCCATAACCCCATACGGTAGTTATTTCCACTTGACTTTCATTTTCAATTAACTTTTTCCTGATCCTTTTTACGACATCATCCACAAGTCTTGTTTCAAGAATGACCTCATATCCCCATACTCTGTCTATTAACTGATCTCTTTTAAACGCTTTATTAGCATTCTCAACTAAAAAAACCAGTAAATCAAATTCCTTGGTGGTCAGAACAATTTCTCTTGTATGACATAATATTTTTCGCTCATCCTTGAATATTTCAATATCCTTTATTTTAAGACGGTTTTTTTTCAAAACACTTGAACCTGCTGATTTCTCTACTCTTCTGAATATATTCTTAACTCTTACCACCAGTTCCCTTGGGCTGAATGGTTTTACCATATAATCATCTGATCCAAGTTCAATTCCCAGTACTTTATCAAATGTTTCATCTTTTGCCGATACAATGATAATTGGCACATCACTTTTTTTCCGTATTTCTCTGCATATGTCATAACCATTCATTCCAGGCATCATAATGTCTATGATAATCATATCTGGTGTTTTGATATTAAAAGACTGCAGCATATCTTCTCCGCTTTCAAAACACGAGACATCATAGCCTTCATTATCAAGGTATATTTTTATTATATCTCTGATTTTCTTTTCATCGTCGACAACAAAAATCTCTTTTTCTGCCATTTTCCGTTACCTCATATAAAACAATACAGTATTTTTGCTTTATTTTCATGGTTTCTGACTTTTCAATACAGATTTCATACAATTAAGAAATGATTATCTAAGGTTATCTGCTGTTTCATATATCATGCGAATATTCTCATCTGGTGTATTGAAATCCATATTGATACAGCAAAGACCCGCATTCTTTACCCCGCCATTCTGTTCCAATAGATAGATGATATCGTCACGGACCTGTTCACTTGAACAATGCAGCATTTTAACAGGACTCAGGCGAAGATTAAAAAAAGCGTCTGGCAGGTACTTTCTGCATTCCTTCACATCACTTCCATAACCGACATCAAAAAAAGAGACATCAGGTATCTTAGCATATCCTTTGGCCACTTTCTCCATATTATCACCGCAGTGATGAATACCATATGGCTGTAAATGCTCTGATAAAAGAATATCGTATTTTAAAAGATTTTTTTCATACATGTCATTTGAAATCATTGCCACAGAACAGTTAGAGTGCAAATTGATCTTTTTTCTGAAGTTCCTGGTCTGAGGATTGACTGAAATTGAAGTAGAGCCTGTTCTGCTTAGCATATATTCTGTAAATTCCAGCACTGTTTCATATAATATGTCAAAAAGATGCCCGGCAATCTTACTGTCATCATACATGTCCATGAATATCTGATGACCTCTGATATCAAGCGCATGATTCAATACTCCTGACCAGTCTATGTCACCTTCAAGGTACCCGTATTCTTTTTCCAGTGTGTCCATCATCGTAATCAGACGATTAACCGGACTAGCGTTTTTCAAATCAGGTACTATCAGATGCATGATTTCATCATCACTTAGATTCAATGGGATGACATCTGGTGGGCCATCTATGTGATAGACAATCTTACATCCGAATAGCTGAGGAATAATATATCCTGCAGCAAGATGAACCGGTCCGATAACCGGTTTCTTGATTCTTTCTTTTTCACCAAGGCCTTCAATGTGGAATCTCTCATATAGATAATTTCTCATCTTCATTTCGTCATCCACTCTTCTCTCTGCATCGAAAAAGAAGTTCTCATCAAAATTGATGCCAGCATTTTCATGCCACCATTTAGGGTTGAATACTATTTCTACCGGTAATTTTTTCAATAATGTCATATGACCATTATATAGAGATACAGCTAATCAGACAACAGTAATCTTTCATAAACCGATGATGTCATTGCACCAGCCTGTTCCCAGCTGAATTCTTCATCGATCTGCTTTGCGACATCATCCCTCAGTGGCATAATCCCTTCAGCCATAATATGATCGACAATGTCTTCAAGCTTCATTCTAAGTCCCTCAACTGTTTTTTCATTAATGACCCATCCCAGATTGAACTTTTTAACAGGATACGCTATTTCTCCTATATCGTTGACAATAAAGTGTTTTTTCATGGATAGTGCGGTTAATAACAGTCCGCTTTGCGAGATTTCCTGATAAGGAAGTATGACGACATCAGATAATTCCATCCACCTGGTAAATTCGCTGTCTTTTATTAATTCATCCTTATATAGCAGGTTGCTGCCATCAGGAATCTGAGGTTTATATGCCATTTTATTCTTACCCATGACTATAAGGGAAATTTTTGTATTACTCATCAGCTTTTCTGACCTCAGCCATGCTTTAAGCAGCAGATCCGTCCCCTTATACTCCTCCATATACCCAAGAAGCGAAAATACTACTTTATCTTCCTTCTCAAATGCTACAGGGCTGGGCTGGTACAGTTTGTAAATATCAAGTAATCCATGATTGATGACAGATACTTTAGTAAAACCGTGTTCATTAAGTACTTTTTTCGCTTTTTCAGTGTGAACAATCAGCTGGTCAGCGCAGTTCATTAATTTGATGAATGATTTTTTCTTGGTCTTTTCCATATTATGAGTAAAAGTATCATGGGATGTGTATACAAATCTGATACCGAATCTCATTTTCAGATATTTGATAAGAAAACAGTCAGCTTCCGGCATTCTTGACCATTGAATATGAATCAGCCTGCATTTTTCCTTTTTTACCTGTCGGCAAAGAGTCCATTGTGAGTTCAGGTAACTGATTGCTTTAAAACAATTATTCCTGATATTAGAATAGCGATAAATCTTCCTGATCTCTTGAATCTCATTTAAAGCGAATTGCATATTCCCAAAAAAAGACACTGAAAACTTACTGGATATATTTTGAATAAGGTTATAATCATACAAAGCAAGATTATGATATGACATCGGATCTACCAAAAATATTTTATTGGTTATACTTTGAAAAAAAGTTAAATACTGAGAGGCGATTTCCAGGTATCCGTAGTTTGCTGTTGCTTTTTGTTTTAATTCATCAAGATATTTTTCATCCGGGAAGTGGTCTAATGTTCTTTTAATTATGTCAGCAAGTTTATGCTCATCATTATAAGGTTCATAATATAATGCTTTATTAAAAGTTACTTCTTTCAAGGCTGGCTGTGAGGAGCTTACTACAGGAACACGATTCATCATGGCTTCTGCTGATACCATACCAAAACCCTCATATTCAGAAGCAGTCACATATAAGGCACTATTGAAAAAGAGGTCGGCAAGTGCCTTATCATCAATATGACCAGTGAAAATGATTTTCTCATCCATCTGAAGTTTTTCCGCTAATTTGATTATATGACTGTTTTTTCCTGCATCACCGACTAAAATCAGTTTTTGGCTGATTTTATCTTCTAGAAGTTTATAGGCTTTTAAAATCGTTTCTATGTTCTTATGGGAATAAGCAATGTTTATGACAATTATGTTTTCCCTTTTAGATTGACCGATGTGTTCTTGATATATAATCGGGTTGTAAATCATTTTAACTTTGTCAGAAAATCGCGGGTAATATTTTTTTATTTCCTTCTCATCAAATTCAGAAATCGCAATGATATGGTCTCTTAACAGGAAATCAGCATAATACATGATGGAATCTCTGATTCTGATTGCAAGAGAAAATGACTGCTTTCTTGATTTAAACTGAATGTCATGCGGCAGTACAATCGTCTTCATTCTGTATTTTGCGAATCCGGTATAATAGATAGGAAAGAAAAGTATGTCACAGCCGTCCAAATATTTCTTAAATAGAAAAGTCCTGATATATAAATCCTGTATGATTTTTTTACAATTTTTCCTTTTAAAAGTAATTATATTTGATTCAGGAATCAACTCTTTAATCTGCTCTTTATAATAGTCATAGCAGAATATGACTATATCACTTTCATAGCCAAGCCGGCAGAAGCCTTTAATCAAATTTAAGATCACTTTTTCTTTACCCCCTGAAAAAACAGGTTGGTAGCTTGTCAGATCAATGGCAATTTTCATTATTTTTCTCACTTAATATCTCAATGAAGACAGAATGAATCATTTTGGCTATTCTCTCGGGCTGATATCTCATTTCTGCTTCTTTCTTCACATTCTCAAGATGCTCATCAGTTACTTTTGTATTAAGAACTGTGATAAGCATTTCTGCCAGGCTCTCTTCATTTTGTATATCATCAAAATAGAATGCCTTGTCAAAAGTGGATTCTCTCATGACAGCAATGTCTGATACCAGTACTTTTTTATTAAAAAGCATTGCTTCAACCGGAGTCATGCCAAATCCCTCATACATAGTCGGACTGACCATCATTTCAGCGTTTTTATAAAGAAAATTTCTTTCCTGATGAGATAAATACCCTGTAAAACGGATTCGGTCACTTTGGTTTCTTATATTTTTCTCCTCGTCCTGATTATATTCCCCAAGAAGCACAAGATCACACTCAGTCTTGTCTTTAATCAGATTAAAGGCTTTAATCAAAGTATGAATGTTCTTATGATATCGAAGTGAATTGACGCATAATATGTATGGTTTATCAATCGCATATGGTGTCGTATCTTCTGTATTGACGGTAACAGGAACAGGAATGACATGAATTCTGTCATTCTTATACGCCGGATAAAATTGCAGGATATCATTTTTACTCGACTGCGTGCTTGTTATAATAGAATCAGAATTCCTGAATATGGAATTATGCCTAATGACAGTCATACGATAATTAAGCAGAGACAGGCATTGCCTGAAAAAACGGTGGTACATATCAAGAACCATGGTAACTACAGGAAGCTTGAAATCAGTTTTAATGCTGACACAGTTAAATGGGTGAAAAATCAGATCAGGTTTAATTCTTCTGATGATTCTCGGAATGATCACATGATTCAGGTAGAAATTATTCAGCAGATTGTAATATAACTTACTCAGTTTAATAAACTGCTCCTGCTTTCCATAGCAGTAAGTAATGATATCAGGGTATCGGTTCTTCAACTGTTTTTCAAGTTTTTCATTCACTAAGAAAATGTAATGTTCAGTCAGATTCAAATCATATATACCCTGAACAATATTCAGCTGATGCTGCCCGACACCGGTAACACATTCCATATCAGAAACACTTTCCATGTTAAAAACTATTTTCATGAATCCCTCTTACCCAATGATTAACTTATCTATCTTTCTCATTATACCAAATATCCTGAAGTTACAGTAATGTTTATTTGAAAAGTTTCATGCCTGATTCTGTTTTGAAATACTTTTTAACGATAGTTTCTCTTTGTCTTTGAGAAAACTGTTCCTCCTGATTGTTGACAATAAAGTCTGCTTCAATCAGAATCTGAAAGTCAATTCCATTGATTGCCTGATAGGAATGATGTTTTGAAATCAGGAATAATATTCTTTCAAGAACGGCTGCAGGTAATTTATATTTTCGGAGAATTTCTCTGGCAACAGGAGGGCCTTCTATCTCCTGATATTTTCCGCTGCATGAATGGTATTTTTCCTCGCTGTTATGAATTCCGATGTCATGGAGAACCGATGCAGCCTTTAAGATAAAAAGTTCTGACTCAGTCATGACTTCATTTGAAGCAATCAGACAGGAAAAGGTATAAACCTTGATTGCATGGTTTATCCTTTTTCTGTCTTCTTTATTATATGTGATCATATCCTCAATAATTTTTTCGATAATCATAAGTATAGTATAGCAGTAAATTGCTTATTTTTCATAGTGCCTTGGATTCGGGGATTTAAAAACAAAAAATTCTAGAACTTCATCATTCTGATTCGAGACATTCATTTTTGTTTTATACGGGACTGCGATTACATTACCATAACCATATTCATTAGTGTCCGCATCATTGAACTGAACCGTAATTCTTCCTCTGAGGATCGCAAGATAAGCATTTGAATTGGCATAATGAATCGGTAGTGCTTCTTCCTTATTCAGAATGACATGGTTTATATTCACATGATCATCATCAACTACTTTTTCTGTAACACGCTCGTTGCCAACTGTCAAATTATATATTTTTTCTATCATTTCAATTTTCCTCTCTATTCAATAATATTACCTTCCGGTGAGATAGTAACCACACTCCATGGTATCATTTTACCACTGTTGATCAACGCTTGCTTAACACTGTTTACCAACCCGCCGCAGCAGGGAACTGTCATTCGTAAAACTTGAACACTTTCTATTAGATTGTTTTTGATTATTTCAGAAAGTTTTGCTGCATAATCACCGCTGTCAAGCTTTGGACAGCCTATCAGCGTGATTTTTCCTTTCATAAATGAATTGTGGATGTCAGCATATGCATAGGCTGTACAATCTGCAGCAATCAGTAATTTTGCCTGATTAAAAAAAGGTGCGTTGACAGGCACCAGCTGTAACTGACAAGGCCACTGCCTTAACTGAGGTTCCATTTTTTCAGTTTGAAGATGCTTTGATGTTTCATGTTTGTCATTTGATCTATGCTCAAAAGTATTCATCGCTGTACTTGGGCAGCTGCACGGAACAACCTGACCTGATTTGCTTTTTCCCATCCTTTTTTTCACTTCTTCCTCATCATAATCAGCAGCCTCTCTTTTTTCAATTTTGATTGCTCCTGTAGGGCATTCCGGCAGGCAGTCTCCTAATCCATCACAGTAAGATTCTGAAATAAGTTTAGCTTTTCCATCAACCATCTGAAGTGCACCTTCATGACATGCATTGACACAGAGTGCGCATCCATTACATTTTTCTTCATCAATTGTTATAATATCTCTTATCATTTTCATACCTCAACTATTGTTTTCTTAATGCGATTATACTATAATACATCTATCATATTCGTTGCATTTGCAACAAAAGGAGTAAAATGAAAGAAATATATACAGAATTAGCAAAAAACAATCTCTTTTCTCATATAAATGTCAATGATTTCGAGCATTTACTGACTTGTCTGAATGCGTTTAAGAAAACTTATCAAAAAAATCAGATTATTTTGATTCAAGGCGACCCGATCAGGTATATCGGACTTGTCATTGAAGGAATAGTTGATATCATCAAGGAAGACTATATGGGAAATAAAAAGATTTTAAACCGCTTAGGCCCTTCAGATAACTTTGCTGAAATTTTTGTCTGTGCAGGTATTGTAAGCAGTCCGGTAACTGTTATCTGCGAAACTGAAGCTACCATTTTATTCATCGATTTTGCCGGTATCATCAATACCTGCGAAAACAGCTGCTCTTTTCATAATCAGTTGATTAAAAACATGGTTAAAAATATTTCTTTGAAAACACTGACATTAAATGAAAACCTTGAATATCTGAGTAAAAAAACAATTAAAAGCAGACTTTCCTCTTATTTGATCAACCAATTAAAAAACAGCCATGTCAGTTCTTTCACTATCCCGTTTAACCGGAATGAACTGTCTGAATATCTGAATGTCAACCGAAGTGCTTTATCCAGACAATTAAGTTTTTTAAAGGAAGAAGGTATTCTTTCGTTTAGAAAAAACACCTTCCATGTATTGAATCACGATGCTCTTTATGCTGCAAGTCTAGATGATTAATCTTCAAAAAGAAGCTCAGTAAAATTGGTTCCGTCTTTATCAATCATCATCATTCTGCTATTATAATCTGCAAAATAAATCCGGTTTCCGATTATGAAATTCCCCCGCTTCAAGTCATTTCCTTCATAAATGATTTCTGATTCCGTTCCATCAAGATGGCATGTTGAAATATTGCTTTCAGTCTGAATATAAAGTTCACCATCAGAGATATTCAATGTGATTGTATACTCATCCAAAGATTTTAATATTACCAGTGACTGGTCTTCCAGCGATTGTCTGATAATATTTCTCTTTCCGTTAGAGTCTTCCTCATAATATACATCGTTTCCAAGCACCAGGTAATTGCTTGAAAAAAACGGGAATACAGCAATGGTCTCTTCTTTCGTTATCATGTCATACCTGACAAGACCAGGAGCATTTCCCACATCAGTTGATTTGTAGTAAACATCCTTACCGTCTGAAGTAAAATTATGTACCCTGTTTTGGGTCAGCTGACTGACTGTTGAATCAGCAAGATTCAAACTGAAAAGAGGACCCTGAACAAAATCTTCAGTGAAAATGATCTGGTTATTGACAATCATGAAAGTATAGACCTTCTGATCAGTCATTTTAACAGGTTGGTTAATGAAGTCCCAGGAATACAGGTAATAATTTGATGTATATCCATCTTCAACCAGGTAATACATTTTACCTTCATGCATTTTCGGTTCCAGTGCTTTTTGAGAAAAAGAAATATCTCTCACCGGTGGTGAGCTGATATCCTTCCCATGATAGTAAAGGCTTTCCCAGTTGATAATGATGACAAAGTCATCATTATATGTCAGATTAAAATCAAAATGACTGAAACTCGCATTATAATTACCAGCAGACTGATCTGTGTTTTTTAAAACCACCTTCTCCAATTTCCCTGTATCTTCATTTTCAGAAGATGAGCTTTCTTGCGGATTCTGGCTGATGACCTCAGATTGTTCAGGTGTAATTACCTGACTATCGACAGGTTTTTCTGTTTCTGATGACCCACATGCACTCAGCATTAATACCATTACTAGAAGAATCATACTTGTAATCATATTTCTTTTCATACCAACCCCGTCGAGTAGACAGCCCACTACTCTTTCCCTTTCTTAATATTTATCACATCAAGCGAGGAGTAGCTGCTGCCCCTCACAGAACCGT
>JAFGUQ010000160.1 GCA_016938455.1 Clostridia bacterium | reverse complement strand
TTACAGAATCTATATAGTCTGACTGATTTAGCAATTCAGGAAAATTCTTTCGATGACATCAGTGTTTTAGAAAACTTGCATAATCTTCAAAATCTTGATATCGGCTGGAATGAAAACATCAAAAACATCAGTACCTTGAATTCATTGAGCAATCTGCAGCATCTTAATCTTGATGGTATCATTTTTAATGAAGTCTCATCAATCATCGGATTAACCGATTTAACAAATCTCTCTTCACTATCAATAGCACATAATAATATTACAGATATCGGTGGATTAAGTAATCTTGGTAATCTTCAAAGTCTGAATATTAAATATAATAATATCAGCAATATCAGTGAACTGGAGAACTTGAGAAATTTAAAGGAATTAGTGCTTGACTCGACAACCTATGCAAACAATCCCCAGACTATTCAGAAAATAAGTTCATATTGCCAGTTTGAAGTCATAGAACCAGATAATTGATTATGGACTTGAAGAAACAGATACAATCTTCCAGTAGCCGGCTCCTTGAGGAGCAATCATGAACCATCTTATGTTTTCACCATTCTCCCAGCCATATTTGTCAGGGGTCTCATTCGTTTTTATCTCCATTGTGACTTTGTAATACTCAGCTTCCTTTGTCCAGTCTGCCACACTTGACTGTTCAATTGACACTACCTTCAAAGACTGTATACTTTTAAAATTACTTGCCCACATTTCTGATGACGCCTGGTCAGGTGCTAATTGAGAGTGCAGCTGTCCAACCGCCTGATTGATATCCCCTTTCCCAATATTCTCAAGAAATATTCTTAAATCTGCTTCATGGGTGTCCTCATGCTCTTTTTGAAGTTCTTCAAGGTCAATCGGTACAGTAATGCTGTCATTCAGATTATTGACAGCACCAAGGACTTCTCCTGTGACTGCATTCACAAAGATCCGATAATTGTATGTCATTCCTTCGTCAAGCGGTTGAGATATGGAAAAAGCCCATAGCGGTTTCCCTTTGAAATTTCCTAAAGGGTAATCACATGAAAACTCAACCCATTCTAAATAATCAAGGTCTGCTCCTTCTTTTTCAATCGATACAGCAGCCTGCTGCATTGATACTTCCGTACTCTTCCTAGGCCAGTCATTTCCCATTTTCATCACTGAAAAGCTTCTGGTTCCGATATCTTTATGCTCAAGCTTCTTACCGATTATATTGTACATCATCCAGTTTTCACCATTGGCATCTGCATACCATATGAACCAGTTGTATGCACGGTCATTTTTCTTCCACTCAGGATCAAGTGAAATCACCGTCGAATCTTTATCATCAATAGGGGCCATTCTAAATAAAACTGCATCGTCAAACTGTTTGCTGGCATCTGCATAGGCAAGCTCCATAGCTTCAATCGATGTTAGCCCACCTGTTTTACCTGTCATGTTATTTGTTGTTCCTGATTGCTCGCTGCTGTCTTTTTCTCCACAAGAAACAAGCATGCCAATAATCAATAACGATAGAAATACAGCCTTCATCTTTTTACCTGCGAATAAAGAAAACATCATTAAATCCCCCTGTCAATAGAATCCTTTATGTTATGTAAGATATATTAGTGTGCTTTAATTATATCACTCCTTTAGAATTTCACAATATTTCAAAGCAAGAAACAGAAATCATTGACATTCCAGACGGGAAACATGTGCATGACCTTTGGGTTAAAGAAAACATTGATGCCAAAAAGCAAGCAGTTATCAAAATGATGCCCCATACCCTTGGAATGATTAAAATATAGTAGATATCATGGTGAATCCTTAAATAGAAGATGTCAGTTTCATGAAACTGACATCTTCATAATGTAATATGGTCGAGGTGACAGGATTTGAACCTGCGACCCCATCGTCCCGAACGATGTACTCTACCAAACTGAGCCACACCTCGATTAATAAATTATAGCTTCATCAGATGATTTTTACAATCTAAATGATTAAAAAGGACCATATTTTATCATAACTCCAATAAACAGGAAGATACAAGCCATGATAAATGCCGCAATCTGAAGCTTATATGTCCATTTGAACCATTTAGGATAGGCGACAATCGTCAATCCCAGACAGATAAGCAATACCGGATTTGTCGGATAAAGCACATTTGAAAAACCATCACCGAAGCTAAATGCAAGAACTGATGTCTGTCTGGTGATTCCCACAAGATCAGAAAGAGGAGCGATCAACGGCATGATCAGGAAAGCTTTTGCCGAAGATGACCCTACAAAAAGTTCTAACACTAGAATTAAAAGATAAATAAGTAAAATTGCGATATATGGTGATGTCCCTGAAATGGCATTTGCTGCATGATATAGGATGGTATCCATGATGCCGCCACTCGCTATGATGAATTTAACACTCATAGCCATCAATATGAGAATGATTCCAGGAGCAATGCCAATCACACTGTCTTTTAAGACTTTCGACGCATGTTTCCCCTTTAATCCTGCTTTTCTGGCAGAAAACAGGCTGCCGATAAAAAATATGATTCCAATTAACGGTAACTGCACATCAGCTAATCCCGGAATAAATGATGCCACAACAATAAGGACAAAAACCAGAACAATGAAAATGTTAAAAGCAGTCATTGCTTGATCAAGATTCCTGCTTTCTTCTTCTGACTTGCTTCCGATAGCTTCCTCGAGACTGCTGTCAGAAGAATACTTTTCCCGTAAACTCTGATCCTCACCATAGACCAGAGATTTCTCCGGATTCTTTTCAATTTTTTTAGCATAATGTAAAAGAAAAGTCATTAGCAAAGCATAGTAGGCAATAAAGATGATTATACGAAAACCTGTTCCTGAATAAAGGGGCAGATCAGATATTTTCTGTGTGATGGCAATTGAAAACGGGTTTGTAATGGCAGAAGTAAAACCAAAGCATGATGCCAGAATACTCATTCCAAGTCCGACCATTGAGTCCCACTTCAGACTGTATGCCAATGCGATAATAATGGGAACAAGTGCTATATTCTCTTCAAAGGTTCCTAAAACTGCACCAAGCAGCATAAAGAAGAAAACGATAATCGCCATCAGCATATATTTCTTCTTAATAAAACGCTTAACGATTTTTGAGAGAACAGCTGCCATGACACCGCTTTTTTCAAGCAGCGAAATTGCTGAAGCGATCGCAAATATAAATAATATGATGACAATGATAGTTGGTCCGTCTTCGCTGCCAAACACTTCAAAAGGAGCAGTCAGCCATCTCCATGCAGGATAATCTTCAGCTTCTGTCAGATGGTAAGTTCCCTGTTGTATGATTTCTCTGCCATCTGTGATGACTCTGTCATAACTTCCGGCAGGAATGACTTTTGTCATGATTCCGGCTGTCAGCATTAAAGCTGCCAGTATGATAATGGCAGTGATAAATGTTCTTTTACCTATTTTTATCGATGCTTCGCTGTTTCCCATTACTAACCCCCGATAATAAGAATTACATTATTTGATTGTAATGATAAATTTCGCTTTAGTCAATTAAAAACCTAATCATCAAGGTCTTTTTCCCAATGAGTCTTCAGCATTTCAAAATCACCGCGTATGGCATAGATTTCACCGGTTGTAATTTCCAGCTCCAGCTGTCTTCTTTTATTACTTTTTGCATCGATGAATTTTTTCTTTTTCCATTCAGGATGCCAGAAAAGCGAGTCCCCTGTAAACGGTATGCAGTCATCGTATGAGAACCCATTCAAAGGTTTCCCTTCCTCATCAAGAATCTGTACCCGTATGCTTCCCCACGGGCATCTCACATTGATTCGTAAATCGTCTCCTTTTATCCTGAACCATCTGGTTCTTAAGTTACCCTTCCCAGTAGGAGTAGACAGATAACAAAAGCCATCCAGTCTTAATGTATGCAGTATTAAAGCCGCATCAGTCAGTTCCTGATTCTGGAAATGTTCTGCTTTTGACCCGCCTGAATAAAATCGTATCAGATTATCCTTGTCTACAAGCATGCTGCCTGTATAAACACAACCTCCTCCATGTTCACCAAGTTCATTTCGCTCTATGAAAGGTTTGAAATATGCACGGTTGAAATGGCTTCCGTTATAACTATAGGCAAGGCTTACATCAATGGCTCCGTTAGGTAACTGTTTATTTGCAGGATCATTGTAAATAATCCAGAGCAGTCCGATAAATATATTCTCATATTTGAATACTGGCATTCCATAAAAGCCCACCAGAGGAGGATCCATCGGCTGCGGATGCATCACAAGCTCAGGTTGACTAAAGGTTATGAAATCTTTTGTCTTCCAGATGAATACTCTTCTGTCTCCTGTATATTTTCTTCCGCTTATATAATACATTTTACTCACGTCATCATAATATAGACAGGTCGGTGCATCAGAAGCTGATATATCTCTGAAAATCTCAGCTTGTTTCCAGTTGATGCCATCAGGAGAAACCATCATGGCTCTGCACTCTCCGCCAATCATGCCAGTTTCATTTTCCTTGACCATATAATTGATGATTATTTTAAATCTTCTTGAAGCATCTTTATCATTTAAATCATAGAAAGCCGGTCCACCTTCAAACACTTCAGTAACCTGATTCTGGCACCATCTTTTCCCTTTTAGCATAACAATGTCTGATAAATCAGGTTTCACCCAGTTGATACCATCATCACTTTCTGCATAACAGAGAATTTCATTTCGCGGTTTAAGGTGAGTGATGTTTTTCTTTTTGAACATGATGATTAATTCATGGTCATCAGGCAGCGGAACAGCCGCTCCATACAATCCGATATATTTCTTTTTTTCTTCAACCCATGCCACACACGGGAAATCCCATGTACCTTCACAATACACATCTTCTAAAGTAGCTTCTTCAACATATTTTGGTTTTCCCAGTTTCCGCTCCAAATTCTGCCTTGATAACAGTTCCCAGTCGTCTAAAAAATGTATATATCCAAGTGATGGCTTATCTTTTTCAAACATCAATCTTCTCCTAAACATTTATTGGGTTCATTTGAATTTTAACAGTATCTACAATTACAGTCAATCTTACTTCTGTACTCATTAAGTCGAGAACCCTTCAAATTTATGCAATAGTAAAATTAGATTTTAGATTTACATATTATATACTGCATTTTCATAATGCTCACTTAAGCTCTTCCAAAAGCCTGATAACTTCCATATACCTTTTTTCTATGTCTTCCGGTATATCACCTTTTTCAGGGAATGTTAAACGACTTATTAACTTTGCTTTTTCCATTTCCAGAAGTAATTTAGTATCATTACTTGCAGATGAGCTCTTTGAATCCAGTCTTTCCTCGTCAATGACCATGCCGTTGTTTACGATCAGTGTCCTAGTGGCTATTTTCTCTCTGAAATACCTGTCATGTGATACAAAAAGCAATGTCCCTTTATAATCTATCAGCATTTCTTCTAAAGCCTCCAGCGCTTGGATATCAAGATAATTGGTAGGTTCGTCCAATAACATGATCGGATTTTCTTCACATAATATTAAAGCCAGAGACACTCTGGAGCGTTCTCCTCCGGATAAAACACCAATCTTCTTATAAACCTCCTCAGTTCTGATGCCCAGTCTTGCTAAAATGATTCGTGCCATATATTCAGGTACTCTGCTGTTTTCAAGTACTTCGTCTAAAATGCAGTTATCATCTGACAGATTCGAGTAATTCTGTCTGAAATAGCTGATTTTTGCACCAGGTGCAATCAGTATTTCTTTTCTGTTCTCATAAATGCAATTCATCAATGTTGTTTTCCCGCTTCCGTTATTACCAGTCAATGCTACTTTTGAACTCTTTTCAATCAGCAATGAAACATTAGAGAGAACAACATTTTCTCCAAAACATACATTCAGATTTTCTATGGTAACGGCATTTCTGCTGACAAAACCGGTATGATTGTCAGCAGACATCCTGATGACTGTCTTAGACTTAGGTTTATCAACTGTTTCAAGTTTGTCCAGTCTGCTTTTCAGATGAGTTGCTGCCTGCTCTATTTTACCGGCTCTTTGTCTCACCTCCATTTTATGTAATCTGGCTTCACTGTTTCCCATCCTTTTCGGTGTCTTCTTCATGCTGTTCGCTTTTTTGTTTCTTTCAAGAATCGCTCTATGCAGCTTGTCTTTTTCAACCATATATTTTTCATAAGATTCCTGTTTCTGCTTAAGTATATATTCTTTCTGAATCATGTAATCTGAATAATTTCCTTTAAAGACAGATAACTTCTCATCTTCGATTTCCCAGATGGTATCGCAGACTTCATCCAGCAGCTTTCTGTCATGGCTGATCAGTACTAAAGTTCCTTTAAATGATTTAAAGGCATTTTCCAGTTGAACGATTCCATCCTGGTCAAGATTGCAAGTCGGTTCATCACATAGTAATATATCTGCCTCATCACTGAATGCCTCAGCGATTTTCAGTCTGGTGATTTCTCCGCCGCTGATTGGACAATCAGGGACATCCCATTTTTGCTTCATGACGGCGCTGGTTTCTGTATGGTGGTATTCATCCAGTTGCGGGATATATGAAAAGGAAGGATTAATCATCACCTTTCCCTGAGTTGGGATGATTCTTTTTGACATGATTTCCATCAATGTTGTTTTACCAGCTCCATTTGAACCGACAATCCCGATTTTTTCTCCATGATAAACAGATGCATTGTCTATTTCAAAAAGCAGTCTGTCTCCGTATTCCATTTTTATGTCTGTTAATTTTATCGTAATTATAGTAAACACCTCCGAAAGCGCATTCAAGAAATAATTTCTTGATATCAATGATATGAAGTAGTATCAATCCCCAAATGCATAGTAATTAAAAGCGGATGCTTTTTGTCTTTCCTATACCTTTTTCAATCGTTCTACTCTTTCATTGACCTTTTTTACCTCCGTGGTGTTGATATTTTCTGATTCCATTCTATCAAAATGAAGATAAAACTTCAATATCATATGTTTCTTATAACGTCATATACTTCCATCATGTTTTCATGGGGAGTGAACTTAGGTACCTCACAACCTGCAGCTGCCATGCTCTTTTCATTCCCCTCACTGATGCATCTGAGTACTTCTCT
>JAFGUQ010000003.1 GCA_016938455.1 Clostridia bacterium | reverse complement strand
TGATTTTTTGTTTGACCACAATACAATTGTAAACGCTGGTATTCTTTTTTTCAAAGTTCATATTTTACCATTACAGGAATGCTCCAAGTATTTATCTTTTTATTCTAACATATTGTCATGACTAAGTCACGTTGCTGCAAAGAGAGTTACCAGCCAGGAGAAAAGCTGCTTGCGAGAAATATATACAGTACAAAACGTACAGTAAGTACGTATAATAGAGCATTAAACCAGCACGTTCATGATTTTACTGATAAAATTGAGGAATCAATACTTCATACAGCTGAACTCTAATCACGAGTATTAAATAATGTGAAGAAAATAGTATCACTTATATTGAAATTCTTAAGTTTTAAATTTAATGATGAATCTTTATCATCAATTGTTATGATATAATATCTTCACGGGTTTAAAGATGATAACAGGAGGATGGCTAAGTGGGAAAAGGGAAGAAGATTTTAAAAACGGCGGCAATCATTTTAATTGTTCTGGCAGTACTGGTACTTAGCTTCACAGTGTATATGTCACTTGAAATTAAGGGAGAACCATCAAAGAGTATCTTTAATGAATCAGATGTTTTTGAGTCAGCAGATATAAGCAGCCTGATAAAAGAAGAGGGAAAAGACTTTCAGATTCTGCTGTTTTCTGATATTCAGCTTTCAGGGAATATAATCAGTGATCAGAAAGCGCTGAAACTGGTAGATCAGCTTGTGCAGGAAATAAATCCTGATTTCATCATGACAACAGGTGATAATGCCATGATGCCATTTTCTGATATTGTGACAAAAAAACTGATCAGTCAGATGGAATCATATCAGATTCCCTGGGGAGTTACTTTTGGGAATCATGATTCAGAAGGAAGACCTGACAGGACATGGTTTGGCAACCAATATGAAAATGCGGCATATTCACTTTTCAAAGCTGGACCATCTAATATACAGGGAATCGGAAATTATGTGATCAATATAGTGAATAAAAAAAGTGATCCGATCTATTCTCTGATCATGATGGATTCTAATACAAACAGAGTGTATGAAGACGGGAAAGATTATGATTATATATATGACAATCAGATCAGCTGGTATGAGTGGGTAGTTAAAGGCCAACCTGAGGTTCCGTCGATGCTGTTCTTCCATATTCCACTACCAGAGTTTAAACAGGCAGTGAGTCAATGGGAAAATGGTGAAATTGACCGGTCTTCAGGCTTTGGAGAAAATCATGAAGATGTATTCTGCGCACCGGTCAATACTGGATTTTTTGATAAAATAAAGACGCTTGACAGTACGACACATATGTTTAACGGACATGATCACATCAACAGTCTGTCAGTGCTTTTTGAAGGTATCAGAATGACATACGGTCTAAAGACAGGGCCATGTTCTTATTCTGAAAAGGAGATGCAGGGAGCCACACTTATTACCATAAAAGACGGGACGAATGAAGTGATTGTGGAGCACTTATATAGATGATTAAAGAGTTCTTACGCAGAATTTAAAAATATTTAGAAATATAGTACAATTAATTAGACAGATTATTTTAAAACACTTTACTGGAATTGTTAAATAATAAATCACATCTACTGTAATACATTTATCAGAAAAGGCATGACAGCCATAAAAAGGAAAATATGTATAAGCTCTTAATAGTTGATGATGAAGAAGAAGTCAGACTGGGGATCATAAGAAAAACAAGATGGGAAGATTATGATTTTATTCTTATTGGAGAAGCAACTAACGGGAGAGAGGCACTTGAAATCATTGAAAAAGAGATGCCTGATGTGATAATTACTGATATCAGTATGCCAGTGATGGATGGTTTACAGCTGACAGAAGAAGTGAAAATTCAATATCCAATTATCAAGATAGTCATATTAACAGGATTTGAAGATTTTTCATTTGCTCAGAGAGCAATTAAATTTGGAGTAGAGGATTATCTATCTAAACCGATACACCCTGAAGAACTGAATGAATTGCTGGAAAAATTAAAGGTAAAGTTAGATGATGAAATTAAAGAAAAGGAAGACATATATAAACTGCAAAAGCATTATGATGATAGTCTTCCTATTCTAAAGGACAGTTTTCTAACATCTTTGATGCATGAATCGTTTTCATCAGAAGAAATTAACCACCAGATCAATCTGCATAAGCTGAACCTTACAGGGACAGCTTTTGCAGTTTCGCTCAGTAAAATTGATGGTAACACTCTTATGAAAAATCAGCAACCTAAAATGACATTTGAGTTGCTTAATGTAGCGATTCTTCATATAGCTAATGACATAGTTAAAACAAGGAAGATTGGAGAAGTGTTTTTTTATGATAATCTACTAGTCATTATTTTCAGTATAGACTGCAAAGATAAAGATATTGTCAGAAACAGGCTTATTAAGTTGCTTGAAGAAATTAATCAGCAAGTGAAACATTTTTTAAAAATAACAGTCACGACTGGACTTGGATATATTAAAAGTTCAGTAACCCATCTGCCTTCATCCTTTCAATCTGCAAAAACAGCATTTGAATACCGATTGCTTTTGGGAGGAAACAAAGTAATTTTCATTGATGATGTAGAACCAAAACACAATAAATCACTTACACTTGACCCTGAAAAAGAGTCTCGATTGTTAAATGTAATTAAATTCGGAAGTGAACATGATGTAAGAGAAATGGTTAAAGCATTATTGAATTATGTCGGTAGTGGGAATATAACTGCAAAGGAATGCCAGCTATATTTTTTGCAGATATCTTCTTTTCTGATAATTCAGGCTGAAATATTTCAAATTGACTCATCTGTTCTATTTAAAGAAGTGTCAGAGCTATTTACAAAAATCATTTCATTTGCCACAATGGAACAAGTCAGAAACTGGTTCACCAATATTTGTCTTGAACTTAGAGTTGAATTTACCAGAAAAAGGGCCACTTCCACTCAAAAACTTGTCAATAAAGCAAAAGACTATATTGAAAAAAACTTTGAGGACAGCGAGTTAACCATCCAGAAACTGGCTGATGCTTTTTTCATCAGTCCAAGCTATTTAAGCATGATATTCAAAAAAGAACTGGAGACAACTTTCTTGCAGTACCTAATAAGTGTGCGACTGGAAAAATCAAAAGAACTGCTTGAAAATCCAGAGAATACCATTTCAGAAGTAGCCCAGAAAGTGGGGTATCCAGATATTAGTTACTTCAGTTACTTCTTTAAAAAGAATGTAGGAGTATCACCAAGAGAGTATAAGAACAGCTTTATAAAGGGGGGGAGTTAATTGCCGTCTTCTTTTAAAGAAAAAACCACCAGAATTTTTAAAGAGGCATACTCTGTTTTTAACATTGGCAGTATTCAGTCTGTTATTGTCATCTCTTTCACTTCGGTGACTCTACTTGCAATGATTTTCATTGGTATCGCTTTTTATAGTACTTTTTCTGAAAATGCTGAAAAAAATGCGTTGTCAAGCATGCAGCAGATTATGAACCAGGCAACTATAAATTTGGAATATTATCTGAAATCCATGATTGATGTCACTGATGTCATGCAAAAAAATATGGATGAGTCTACTGCTGACAGCACAGATAAGCTTGAGCAGATTCTTGATTTGACTTTAGCGTTGAGAGAAGACTTTGTTTCTGTTTCGGTATATAACACTGACGGTCTTTTACTATTGACAACACCTGCATATGAGCTTGATATGAATGAGAATATTATTTCGCAGAGCTGGTTTGCTGAATCGGTTAATGAACCGGAGGCCTATTTCTTTGAACCTCCTCATGTACAAAGGCTTTTTGCAGACAGACGTCCATGGGTCATTTCACTGAATCATGGTATTGATGTTGATCCACTGCAGGCTTCGCAGGATTACATCGTCAAAGTTGATATGAATTTCAGAACCATTGACCAATTATGCAGCCAGGTTGTACTAGGAAAGAGAGGTTATATTTATATTATTGATGCAAAAGGAAATATCATATATCATCCTCAACAGCAGTTGATATATGCCGGATTGAAAGATGAGAATATTAAGGAGGCTTTAGTGACTGAAGGCTCCTTCATAGATGACTTTCAAGGCGAAAAAAGAATAACCACAGTACAGTCAATCGAGTATTCAGGCTGGAAAATGGTAGGTATCAGTTATGTCAATGAAATTGTTGAAAACAGACAGAACTTCAATCAGCTTATTATAGTGATTCTGCTGTTCGGGATTGTATTCATAACTATTGCTTCTTTTTTTATTTCATATAAGATTTCGCAGCCGATTAAGAGACTTGAGCACCAGATGAATAAAATCGAAAGAGGTGATTTTAACATTGACAGTCTTGAAGTCAAAGGTGAAGATGAAGTCAAGCAGCTGACTAAAGCCTTCAATATCATGATCCTAAGAATAAAGAATCTGATGAAGCAGATTGTGAGTGAACAGGAGTCAATCAGAAAAAGTGAATTAAAAGCTCTTCAAGCACAAATCAATCCTCATTTTCTATATAATACACTTGATTCAATTATATGGATGAACGAAAACAAAAATTATGATGGTGTTACTGATATGGTTTCTGCTTTGGCAAAACTGTTTCGTATAAGTTTAAGTCATGGAAAAGAAATTATCTCCATCAAAGATGAAATCGAACATGTTAGAAGTTATCTTATAATACAGAAAATAAGATACAAAAATAAATTCAATTATCAAATTGATATTCCTGAAGAGCTGGAAAATTATTTAACTGTTAAATTGATACTGCAGCCAATCGTTGAAAATGCCATCTATCATGGGATTAATAAAATTGAAGATAAGGGTCTGATTACGATCTCAGTACAATGTGAGAATATGAAAATACATTTTATCATTACCGACAATGGATATGGGATTGACAAAAACCTGATGGAATCCATACTGACCAGTGAATCGTCCAGTGAAAGCTCATCAGGAGTTGGCTTGAAGAATGTCAATGAAAGAATCAAGCTAAGTTATGGTGAAGAGTATGGGATCACACTGAAAAGTGAAGAGGATGTAGGAACTACTGTAACAATAAGCATACCAGTGGTCGAACAGGAGAAATCATGAAAAAAAGCAAAAAAAATATCATACTGCTTCTTATTGTTTCCCTCATAATTTATATGACTGGATGTGTCGGTAAAATGACAGCTAGTGAATCTAATGATTTAACCATTAAAATGGTTGTCAAGAAGTCGAACCATGAGTTCTGGGAAGTAGTGAACATGGGGGCTCAGGCAGCTGCAAAGGAATTTAATGTTATTGTCGATTTTGAAGGACCTACCGATGAAGAAGACATTGATGGACAAATCAGAATGGTTGCCGCAGCGATTGAAGAAAAAGCAGATGCTATTGTACTGGCTGCCAGTGATTATGAAAGATTGGTTGATGTGGCTGAGAAAGCGGTACTGGAAGGAATTCCTGTTATTATCATTGACTCTAATATCAATTCAGATAAAATGGTCAGTTTTGTAGGAACTGATAATATTGATGCAGGTATTTTACTGGGAACTACCTTAGTGGAATCAATCGGGGAAAAAGGAAAGATAGCGGTTATTAATTTTGTCAAAGGAGCAGCTACTGCCAGTGAAAGAGAAAAAGGATTACGCTCTGTCATTGATCAATACCCGAACATCAATGTTGTCGAAACACTTTACTGCAATTCTGATGAATTACTTGCTAAAAGTCAGACAATTGATATTATCAACACATATGGTGCAGTGGATGCCATTGTTTGTCTGAATGCATATGCTACAGTTGGTGCAGCAAGAGCTATAGATTCAATATCACTTTTAAGACCAGTGAAAATCATCGGTTTTGATATTGTTCCTGAAGAAGTCTCTTTTCTTGAAAAAGGGGTCATTGAATCACTGGTTATTCAAAACCCCTTCAATATGGAGACCACTGAAAAAGACCATGTTTTACAATTTGGAAACTGGTCTTTTTATTATGTATGAATAAAAATGTTATTTGACAAAAAATC
>JAFGUQ010000159.1 GCA_016938455.1 Clostridia bacterium | reverse complement strand
TAGACAGATTCCGGACGGGTCCAGTTGTCTTTATTAATGATTCCTGCTACCGCTTCAAGGTCGGTAATAATATATATGACCATGTTATCCTCCAAAAAATTCTTTAACAATATAATTATACAGCATCTCATTGCCTTTGACAGAAAAATGCACATTGTCATAACGCCATATCTTTGATTCTGTTCCGCTGAAAAACCTGAAAAGATCAATCATCGGGACAGCATACTCATCTGATAAACGGTAAAGATTATCAATGAGCGGTTTCGTCTTCACCTTATCAGGAATATATTCATTCAATGTATCAGGATCTGTCGTTGACGAATGTGGAGTGGTCAGAATAAGGACCTCACACTTGACTGTGTCCAGTATGGTTTTCATACTCTCATAAGCTTCTTTTACTGAGCTGTTAGCTCTGTCATTGGCCCCTATAATCATGATAAGCAGATCAGGTGAATAGTTCATCACCCGCTCATTAAGATTATCTGCAAGCCATCTGGTAGTCTTTGATCCGCTGCCAGTCAGAAAAACCTGATTCCCTGTTTTTGAAAATCCTATGATGTTAAGTCTGACTTTTTTCTCGAGACACTTTATATTCCCATTTTTAATACTGACCAGTTTTATTTCATGACCACCATAAATTTCCCGATTTCCAGTGATATCTATTTCAACATCATCAATGGCTATTCTACCTCCATGTTCAGGGTCTGTCAGAAGATACATCCCTGTATTGCTCTGGTCAACGGTCACTTGCTCAAATGGTTTTAATTCAATGCATATCCCCTCTTCCATAAATGGAACAAGGCATGAAAAAGTGCTCTCTGTAAAATATTTGTATGGGATTTCAGAAGAAAATATCGTTTTTCTGGCAGGTATGAAATCACTTTGATGTCTGATAAGATAATTTCTGAGTAAAAAAGACCAAGAAGCCATACCTGAGTAACATTCCCAGGCATTAGTTCTTGGTTCCATCATGAAATCATATCGGTTATAGGCAAGCGAGTCACCTGTAATGACAACATTGCTTCTTGTTGAAAACATATATGAAAAGTCTTTCTTATTGACAGTACACATCTTCTACTTTCTTGAATGCTCCGATAATCTGATCAATTTCATTTGTTGTCCAGCTTTCATATAAATGAAGGTTAAAACACTTTTTGCAGACATTAGCCGCATTCTCGCATACAAACTCATTACCATAGGTTCCCTGATACTGAGAAGCGCTCCATGGGAAATGACCGGTACCAAACGCTTTTTCATTAACAAACCAGTCCATCAGGTAAGGCATCGCAATGGAATAATCTTTTAACAGGTCAACACCTTCAGCAATCACTGCTTCTAAAAATGTGTTTTTAGAACAGGTCAGTTTGCTTTCATCTATTTCTATTCTGAAAAACCAGTAAGAAGGTTCAGCTCCACTGATGATCTCCGGTGCTGTCAGTGTTTTTGTTTCAGATAATTTTGTCTTCATATAGTCAACCAGCTGTCTTCTTTTCGCAATAATCGTTTTTACTTTATCAAGCTGAACAATCCCTATGGCTGCTCCAAAGTCATCCATATTGAAGTTAAGTGAAGCGACAGTATTGCTGCTGCCTGGAGCCAATCCAAACGGTTTGCCCCTGTCAGCATACTGCCTTATTTTCCAGTAGAGATCGTGATCTTTTGTATAGACAATACCTCCCTGGCCTCCAGTATTGAAATGTTTTCCAAACATGGTAGAAAAAGATGCGACATGACCGAATGAACCAACAGGTTTCCCGTTAAGAAGCGCGAAATGAGACTGTGCGCAGTCCTCGACAACTTTCAGGTCATATTTTCTGGCTACTTCCATAATCCCTTCCATGTCACAGGGTTCTCCCATGATATGAGCGACAATGACTGCTTTTGTATTCTTTGTTATTTTTTCTTCAATCTGCTTAGGTCCTATGTTATATGTTCCTTCATCACTATCGGCCACCACCGGAATGCAGTTGTTCATGACTATCGGCATCATTCCGCCCGGATCAGTGATCGGACTGACAATGACTTCGGAAAAAGGTTCCAGTTCCAACGCTCTTAGTGCGACAAAGACTGCTGTGGTTCCAGAATTGACACCATCGGCATACCCTCCGCCCATCATGTCACAGAACTTACTGCAGAATGCTGTTTCTTCTTCTCCGTTGTATCCTATCGCATGACCTGTCGATATGGCTTTGTCAAATAATGCCATGACAGCATTCTTTTCCTCAACCCCTATATTAAATCTTGGTTTCAAGCCATGCTCTATGAACTTGGAACCCCCGTTGATTGCAAGATTTTTCATTGATTTTATCCTCCACAAACTGTAATAGATATATTCTACATTTTTTAGCTGTCAAATAATATAGCTATCTGTTATTTAAGTTAGCATTTATAATAATTCTTTGATGACAAACTTCTTGCCTTCTCTGATGCTTTTATTGGCGGAGATACCAATCATTACTGAATTGATGCCTGCCTGGAGGTCAGCCATATGGTGTAGTGGATCAGGAATATTATCGTTAAACAGCATGGAACGCAGTTTACTGTCCCCTCCGCCATGATCACCTTTTGCCTTATCTATTTTCATATTGCTGTGTTTACCATGCACATCATAAATATCCAGTTCATAATATGGAAGGTCTTTTTTATCCCCGCTGTGGTATTCGCTGGCTTCCATTCTTCCCTTGTCTCCCAGGAAAGAAACTTTCCAGCCCTCATATGGGTTAAATGAAGTCAGTGAGTAAGTAAGAAGTGTTCCTTGATCATATGTGACTCCCACTGACATGGTATCATAGATGTCAATCTCTTGATCAAAGACACACCTGTCTCTGTAATAGCCATCCTCATGCTCAGCTTTGAAATAGAACTCACGATAGTACTCATCATGGATGTAGTCAACGAAGAACTCACATGAGTCTGCAAAAGCACAGGTTGAGCATCTGATTCCTTTTTCCTTACGGTCATCTCCGTAAAATGACAGTTTCCCGTTAGCATATACATCAACCGGTGTCTGATTCAGCCACCAGTTGACAAGATCAAAATGATGGGTGGACTTATGAACAAGCAACCCACCTGAATTTTCCATCTTGCGATGCCATCTTCTGTAATAATCTGCGCCGTGATTTCGATCAAGAAGGTATTCAAAATCCACATGCCTTATATTGCCGATCACTCCATCAAGAAGCAGCTGCTTGATTCTGGTGACATATGGGGTGAAGCGGTAATTGAATGTGACTGTGATATGATTAGGTGAATTTTCTTTGGCTTTCAGAATTTCTCTTACTTTCATTTCATCCGTAGTCAGCGGTTTTTCACTGATGACATCACAGCCATAATCCAGTGCTCTTATGATATAGTCATGATGAAACCTGTCAACTGTTGTGATGATGACCACATCTGGGTTAGTTTCTTTCATCATCAGATCAAAATCCATATAAACCGGGATGTCAGTATTCAAAGTCTTATTAACATAATTCATTCTTGTCTGATTCACATCAAACATACCGACGATGTTCACCTGTTCACGGAACTGACTGATCATCGGCTTTATGAACATATGGAGTCCCCGTCCGCTGGTACCTGCCAAAACATATTTTTTCATCTTAAAAGCAACACCTTTTCCCCTACTTCAAGTCCATCAATTACTTGTACAAATCCGTCAGTCATTAACCCTGTCTGAATCTCCCTGATTATCGTTCGGTTGTTTTTCACCAGGTACACATAATGTTTATCATCCACATCAGTATAAACTGATGAAGCACTGACAACCATGGCATCCTCAACATGAGCCTGTGTGTAAATGACTGTCATGCTCTGGCCGAAAAAGATATCGTCAGGTATCTTTTTCATTCTGATGTCAATATAGTTTAACGTCTGTTCCTCTCCATATAAAAGCATATAAGTACCGATATCTCGGTAAAGATACCCTTCATATTGCTGCTCATTTGTTTCTATGGTGAAGGCTGTCCCATTTTTCATTCTATTAAAGAGATAGTCATCGGGAGACACAATGATCGGTGCGGCATACCCGGCATTGACAGCAAATTCATCAGCTTCTTTTTCAGTGGAAATCCTGATGACCCCATCTCTTTTATCACAGATTTTTGCAATTTCCCCAATCCCGATATCTCCCACCGTTCTGATGATTTCCACCACTTCTCCATCGGTAGGAGCATAGATGAAGCATGCTTCAAACTGTGCATAAAGGTCAGACAGATAGTTCTGTTTGCTTATTGAGATTAATCTTAGTAATTCAAGCTGATAATAGTCAATCAGATTCTGATCAAATTTCTTTTTAGCGTCTTCATAGCGTAAAACCGCCTGCTTTGTATAGATTTCCTGAAAGAAAATCGTGTCACTGATCTGGTCGCTCTCTGTTTTCGCAATCAGCTGACCTTTAGTCACATGATCACCTATTCTCACATAGATATCAGTAATTTTCGAATTGATGGTACCTTCCGCATACGAGACTTTTTCTTCATCGGGAACAAACTCACCATACTTGATTTTCTCAACAGCGAGATCCCCGATGACGACTTCATTGGTACTGATGAGATACTCATCATTTTGATTCAAAGCCATCTTGTAGATGATCTCTTTTTCCGGAAGATACAATTCGCATGAGGTCAGCAGCAGTGACAGCAGTATGATTAAGATGATTATATGATTCTTTTTCATTTTACTCATTAATCTTCCCCCAGTTTGATCGCCTGGTCCATTTTAAGGCGGCTGATAATTTTTCTGATGATGATTCCACCGGCGGCAATCATGATCAGCAGCATAATATAGATACTGATGTAATCCATCGGATCTTTTTTCATGATGAAGTCAAGCATCATCATGTTTTCCTCATTGATAAAGGAATAAATTGGAACGAAGATATTGCTGGCAATACTGCCGATTGGAATGGCGACTATAATCGCCAGCAGGAATACCCACATCTGTTCTCCGATAATGATGGCAATCAGCTCTTTCCTGATCAGACCCATGGAACGGAGTATTCCAAACTGAAGTTCTCTCTTTTTAATGGAAACAGACCAGAAGATGACAAATCCGATAGCGCAGATTACCAGACTGATAATGAAATTAAGTGTCAATGTGCTGTTCATGGTATAGGTAGTGACTTCTTTTTTCATGTTGGTGATCTCATAATCGGTGAAATGGGAACCTAACACAGCCAGTTGATGATCAATCATATATCTCACCACATCACTGTCCTTTATTTTCTCATTCTTTTTAGCGATGAATTTGACATCACTTTCTCCAATGGAAGAAGACAGATAATTATAGTCCATGACACAAAGACCCAGCTGTTTCTCATTGTCCTTGACATATTCATCAAGCTTCATATTATAGGCGGAGTTTTCTGTGTATGAAGGCCAGTAATCAACAATTTCCAATACTACCAGATCAATCGGTTTCCCTGATTCCTTTAAATAGACACGATAGATATCACCAAGTTCAAGATTTTTCGCTTCAGCCACGTTTCGGGAAATTATAGCTCCATTCCGATATTCTATTAATAAGCTAAGATAATAATTAAGGGGTTGAGGATTGATGTTTTCTCTGTACCATGCCGCCAGCGAATATTCTTCTGGATTCACACCTAAAATTTTCAGATTCAGATTGTCCGGATTTTCTTTGAAAGCAGTTTCAGCGACCTGTTGCGTATTGTACCATGAACGAGGTACCTGATACTCAACAGGAAGATCAGTCAGTCCCTGCGATATGAGTATTTTAGAAACAACTTTAAAACCGTCATATGCACGCAGATTCTCAAAGAGTTTTTCCTGATTCAGCAGAATATTAAGTGTAGTGACTTTTTCATATTCTTTGACATAATAGTATTCGCCATTAAAAGGGGGTCTCACTTTTGTCTTCTGAAAAATTCCCCATGCTTCTAATAATGTGATTTTTCTTTCTGTAGGTCTGACTACATAGTCAAATGGCTTTAAAATGATATCACTCTGATTTTTATGCCTGATTTCATCAATCAGATTGGCATTGATTGACCTGGCACTGTTGGCATTGAAAATGCCGATGCAGACAGCAAACATCAGAAAGATCATTACTGTCTGCCTTATTTTATCTCCTCTTTCCGCAAACAGCAGAGAACTGTATAAAGTGACATTTCTGCTTTTTCTTCCGAGCTTACCAAGAAACTTCATCAGCACCGGATAAATCCTTGTAAACAGCATGATGGTTCCAAGCATGAAGAATGATGCTGATACGAAAATCGGGAAATAGGAAGCTTTTTCGGAAGTCAAGGTAATCAATGATCTGAAACTCTGATAGTTGATGAAGGAATAGATGGAGAAAGCAAGAAGAATAACATCAAGATACATTTTCTCCCAGAATGATTTATGCTTCAAAGCCTGTTCATCCTTTTTTAGCTGTGTGATATCATACCTGGAATATCGTATGACAGGAATCACCATGGATATGACAAAAGCAATCTGTGCGATGAAAGCATATAAAAATACTTTCCATGTCACCTTGATCACCACGTCTTCTCTTGAAACGAATTCAAGAAATCCATTGGAAGCTCCTAAAAGTTTGCAGATGAAAAGAGCCAGTAAAATGCCAAGGAAGAACGCAGCTACTGATATAAGAAGACTGTTCAGAAAATAAATCTGTATAATGTTTTTTATGGTCGCTCCTCTGCTTTTCATTGTGGAAATCTCGGTTTTTTCATTATTGATCAGCATATTGGTAATCATGGAAATATACAGCATGATCATGAGTATAATGGGAATCACCAGCATGACCACGATCAGTGAAGTGCTGCTGACATTATCTTCGAATTTAGCAATCAGATAGTTGAAGTTTGTTTTATGAGACAGAAATCCGTGATTTTCATTGATCCATTTTTCGTTCTGAGCCAACCCTTTTGCTGTTTTAGGAACATCATACAATTGAAAAGTATAGTAATCATAAAGATACAGCCAGCTCACATTCCCGATCTTCACTTTCCCCTTATAAATATGGTTTGTCTTGAAATCATTCATGTCAGCATAGACTTTCTGGTTACTGAGTGTTAGAAATCCTCCGCTGTTATGCTTATCAATCACAATACCGACAATTTTGAATTTATCTCCTTCAGTGACACCGTCATCGATAAGATAAGTCTCATATACCTCATTCAAGTTTAGATTATTCTGCAGCATAAATTCATTGGAAGCGACTACTTCAAGATACTCATCATTAGGTTGATACATCCGTCCCTGACTGACTTCAACCATGTCACTGAATCCCTCAATCGAATGGATATAGACATCAATAAAGCCAGTCGGGATCTGCACGACACCTTTACTGACTTCAACAATTTCATTCGGGTTATTTTCATTTTTCGCTTTATACTTAACTGAACTGATCTCATTGTAATTGGTAATGATATCAGCATACACTCTTTTAGACAGCTGGTTCTGTATTTCATCGTCATACAGCTGATAGATGTCAAGCTGATTATCCTTGATGAATTCAAAATTAGCCTGGAACTGATAGGTCATACCGATTTCACCATCTGATTCAATCATATCTTCAAAAGCATTGGAAATACTGTTGTTGATGACTGAGTACGAGTACATCGGTATGGCTCCAGCCACAGCAACAGCCAGCGTACAGCAAATCAGTAAGCTCAGACTAATCCAACGGTTATATAGAATTTTCCTGACTACTATTTTAAACATAGGCTTTAAAATAATAAGTATTAATTATTAATTTGAATTAATAATTATTTCATCCCCTTCTTCTAATCCAAGCAGAATTTCAACCCATCCGCCTAAGGTCTTTCCCTTGGATATCTCTCTTTCTGTCATTATACCATTTTCAAGAACATAAACAAACTCTCTTCCGGCTGCTTCATGAATCCATGCTTCTTTGACAGCGATGGCATTATTCACCTGATCCAGAATAATCTCCACTTTCCAGATTTTCCCGATTTCTTCGAGACGCTTGTCAGCGACATTAGGTTCAATGGTGATGAGTTTATCTTTTTTATTGACATCAACGATGGTTGCCTGGACAACTTCAGTAGTTGTGATATAAAGATTGAGTTCAACACCTTCCACCAGCCCAGGAATATCTGGATCGGCAAAAGAAAGGAATGTATCACTGTCATCGATTACAGTGATGATAGGATCATTTTTCCTGACATATTTGTTAAGAGTGACTTTAACGGAATCAACTTTCCCGTCAAATGTAGCATAAATATTCAATGCTTCTTTTTTTGTCATCAGTGCATCATACTGGAACTGGGTGATCTGAAAGTCCAGAAGAGCCATATCATACTCATATTTCCCATTACCTGTTGATTCATATATTTTCTGAAGCTTTTCAATTTTCAGTTTTTCAATCTGATAATTGATTTCCATATCCCTGATATCCAGCAATAATGCGGCATCATTAAGGGTGACAAGAAGATCTCCTTGTTTTACTTCAGCCCCGCGGACTGCCAATATAGAATCAATGTACCCGGATGACATGGTGAATGCATAGGTTTCTGACTTGACAGGGTTGACCTTGGCGTATAGTGTCTGTGATTTGTATATGGTCTGCCTTGTCACTACTTCTGTCAGATAATTGATTTCTTTTTTTACATACTGAGGTATTTCAAGAGGATTTTCAATCACCTTCTGGCAACCGCTCATTGTCAGCATGATTAAAAAAGCTGCAATTATAGTTATTCGAATGTTACCTTTTCTTAATTTTATCATTTACTTACTCTTCAATACCCTTTCCCCTTCAACGAGGCCACTGGTGACTTCATAGAAAACACCATCTGAAATGCCTAATGTAATCGGTCTTACCTCAATCTCGTCTCCTACAACAACCATTGTATAAAAAGTTCCGTCTGAATTTGTATATACAGTGGACACCGGAATGACCATCACGTCATAAGCTTCGCTTTCCACATACCTGACAGTGGCATTCTTTCCGAGAATAGCATTGTCAGGAAGATCATAAAAGGCAAACTGAACATAAGAGTCTTCTCCGAAGAAATCATAGGCAAGTGAGTATTCTCCTCTGCTTCTGAAAACATATCCTTCTGACTGTTCGCCATCATAGATAATTCTTATCTTTCCCACATTGTTTTCTTTGCCGCTTTTAATATTCAATAATTTCGTGTCAATCACCGGAGGATAGTCTGAACTAGGTATCATCACTTCAACAAGGAAGTTCTCCTTCGGACAGATGCTGAGTATTTCACCTTTGGCACTGTCTTCCGAAAACTTCTTAACTTCGACGACAATCCCATCCGTTGATGCATACAGGTAATGTTTCTTCTGAGTAATATATAAGTCATTCAGATAATTTGTCAGTGCTTCAAGTGACAATCTCGAAAATTCCAGTGAATAATAATCTGACTTGCCTGCTTTATATAAAGCCAGCTGTCTGTCATAACTCATGGTCGCTTTCTCCACAGCAATTTCCTGTTTGAAAATAGAATTGTTGATATTTTCCATGTCAAGCACTGCTACCAGCTGTCCTTTGGTTACCAGATCACCGGCTTTGACGAAAACCTCATCAATAACTCCTAAAATTTCACATTCCACAGTCTGTGTCTTTTCAATGTCAGGTACTATTTCACCAGCTTCTTTATCATATTGAATTCTTAAATCACCGATCATGACCGCTACTGTCGGTAAAATAAGTTTTTCCGATTTTTCAAGAGGAGGAGCGTATATGCTTTGTTCGCCCGGCATGAAATACATGCATCCGCTTAGTATTGTTGGAAGTACAAGCAATAAAGCAGCGATAGATAAATAATGTCTAGTTTTCTTCTTCATTTTTTACCTCTTCCTGCTTATAGATAACAATCTTATCTCCTTCAACTTCCATACGAATCTTGCTGTTCTTTGATATACCGGCATTGTCAAGATATTCTTCAGGAAGTTTCAGTCGGCCATGTCTGTCAACAACGACCAGTTCCTCATGAGTATCGCTGTCTTCAACACCTGACATTCTGTCCAGTTCTTCCAGTTCCTCTTTATAACTGATCTTACGAATATATTCGCTGCTTGTTCTTCCGTCTGAAATGGCGACTACTCTGTCAACGTTCTTTGCTACGCCTCTGTCGTGGGTAACAATGATAATCGTGACTCCTGTTTCAGCATTCAGTTTTCGAAAAGCATTAAAAATCTGTTTCCCTGTATCTGTATCCACCGCACCGGTAGGCTCATCTGCTAAAATGATTTTAGGTTCGTTTGCCATGGCAATGGCAATAGCGACACGCTGCTGCTCTCCACCTGAAAGCTGACTCAGCCGGTTTTTCATACGGTCTTCCAGTCCGACAATCTTAAGAAGTTCAGCACTTCTCTTTTTGAAATCTGTACGATTGGCGATAATCATGGGAAGTTCAACATTCTGCTTGGCAGACAGATATGGAATCAGGTTCCTGGCATTATTCTGCCATACAAACCCTATTGTATCCCGCTTATAGTTTGTCAGATCCGTTTTCTTCATTCTGAGAAGATTGTGCCCATTGACTATCAATTTCCCTGCAGAAGGCCTGTCAAGACCGCCTATCATGTTTAACAATGTAGATTTTCCGCTGCCGCTGTTTCCGATGATCGCCATCATTTCACCGTATTTGATTTCAAGGTCAAGTCCCTGAAGTGCCACTACCTCCGTGTCTTTTGTCTTATAGATTTTAACCAGATTCTCACAGGTGATGACATTCGAGGGATCAAAATAATTCTCTTCATCTCCGGTATATAAATTTTCATTCAAATTAGTACTATCGTTCATCTATTACTTCACCATCCTCCAGCGAAATCACATGGTCGGCAATTTCTATCATACTCGGGTCATGTGTTGTCATTAATATTGTCAGCCCGGCATCATTGACAAGCTGTTTAAACAGTTTTACTATTTTCAGTCCTAAATGAGTATCCAGTTCAGCTGTAGGTTCATCAGCAAAAACAATTCTCGGTTTATTGGCTATGGCTCTTGCAATCGCTACTCTCTGCTGCTCTCCACCGGATAGCTGAAACGGCTTATGATGCATTCTTTTTTCTAACCCCACTCTGACAAGACTGTTTCCGACCATCTGTTTCCATTCTTTGCGATTAGCACCGGAAACTCTCAAACCGAATTCTACATTTTCATAAGCATCCATGACTGAGATCAGCGCTACCGACTGAAAAACAAATCCGATGTTTTTTCTACGCAGCATGTCTCTGTCAAAATCTGACATTTCAGTGATGTCAACATTATCAAACAAAACTTTCCCGCTGGTTGGTCTGTCTAACCCGCCTAATATATTCATCAGTGTGGTTTTACCAGAACCTGAAGTCCCTTTTAAAATGGTAAAGGTTCCTTCTTCAATCTTTATATTGATATTCTTCAGTGCATGAACAGTCTGTCTGCCCTGAATAAAATCTCTGCATATGTCTTTTGTTTCATAAATATACTTCAATATGCTTACCCCTTTACTCTAATCTTCACCAAGTTTAACAGCTTGGTCCATCTTAATTCGTGTAATGAATCTGCCGATCGCTGAAATTCCGATGGTCAGCATCACAACGACTATGGCATATATTCTATAATAATCTTCTCTGAAAGAAAATACTTTAAAGTCCAGTAAACGGCTGCTCTGAGCGCTTATCAGTTCAAACAGAGGAACAAAGACATCCGAGGATACTCCTCCAATGACAATACCCAGAATAATCGCAACCGCTGATATGAGAATCTGCTCAAAGAAGATAATCAGCACCAGTTCTTTTTTGCTTAATCCCATGGCTCTGAATATACCGAACTGCAGTACTCTTTGCCTGATGGAAAGAATCCAGAAAATGATGAACCCTGCTCCGCAGATAATCATTGTCACAATGAAATCAAGGGTCAGCATTCCATTCATTCCGAGAACCATAGGATCTTTTTTCTGTTCAGAAACCTGGAAGTCTGTGTAATCTCCCATTGAAATAACGACATTGTTTTCAGTCAGGAATGTGTTGATTTCGCTGTCAAGAACACCATCTTTCTTGTCAATCCATATTTTGTAATTCAGATCACCTGCATTTGCAAGCAGGAGGTCATAATGCATGACAACAAATCCGAAAGTGACTTCTTCCTCATCCACAGTCATATTAATGCTGTAATCATACCCGTGATATGGATTATATCCTGGCCAGTTGTCAACGACAATCAGCACAGGAGCATCGATGACATTATCGATTCCCGGCACATCAATGGAGATGAAATCCCCGGCTTCCACACCAAGTGTCTCTGCAGTGAAAGTGGAAATAATGACACCGTCAGGATGACTGGCCAGAAGATTCAGATAATAGTTGATATGAACATCAAGCAGATCATCCCTGGACCATACCACCTTACCATATTCTTCCGGTGTAATTCCGATCAGTTCAGAAGAAAGGCTTTTACCGCCGAATGTATTGTATTTCTTAACAAGTGAGCTGTATGTTGACACTTTGGTGGCCGCATTGACCAGATCACTTGTCAGGATTGTCTCATATTTCATCCTGTTGCTGGCAATGACCTCAGGACCGGTCAATTCGACAAGATTATTATTGTCATCAAATCCATAATTATTCAACCCGATTGAAATATCAGTGGCATACTGATGTTTCACAATATCAATCAGGTTTTCGTTAATGGTTCTGGCACTGTTGGCATTGAATATCCCTACGCCAAGAGCCAGAATCAGGAAAATCATGATGAACTGTTTCATGGTCCCGCCTCGTCCTACATAGGTGAAAGCCGCGTACATAGGCGGTGACATGAATGATTTAGTTGACTTGAATATCCCATTGATGATAAGAGGATATATTCTCATCAGAACAAGGCTGAGTCCGAGTATGAAGAATGTGACTGCAAAGAAAATAAGGTAATCCACCTGCCCTGAACCTGAAAGCCCCATGCTGTCTTTAAATGTATTGTAATTGTTTAGTGCCCATAAAGAAACTGCCAGTAAAATAACATCAAGATACAGTTTCTGCCAGAAAGGCTTTCTGCTGATGATATCCTTCCCCTGCTTATACTGCACTATAGTGAACTTGGAGGCTTTGATGGAAGGTCCTAACATCATTATAACAAAGAAAACCGCACAGATGAATCCATATAAAATCGCATTGAAGCTGAGGTGAATATCCATTTTAGCACGGTTGACAAATTCCATGAAACCATTAGATGCACCCAGCAGCTGACAAAGCAGCAAGGCTAAAATCAACCCGAGAATATAGGCGACAATACCGATAATCACACTTTCATATAAATAAATCTTGAAAATCTGCCGTCGGCTGGCTCCTCTAGATTCAAGCATGGCGATTTCATTCTTTTCCTGTTCCATAATCAGCTGTGCAATCATGGACACATAAAAGCTGATCATCAGAATCACCGGGATGACAAGCAGTATCAGCAATCCTGACAAACGGCTTGCTCGGTCCATATAGTCCTGCAGCATCGGAGCAAATGACATTTTATGTTTCAGATAACCATAATTATTAGAAATCCATTCACTGTTCTCTTTATATTGATTCAGCACTTTCTGAGTATCTGCCAGTGACAGCTGATAATAATCATAAGCATAATACCATGTTGTGCTGTCAAGACTGTATGTTCCTGTTTTAATGAAATCATTATAAAATAAATCAGCATCCATATAGATACCATAAGTATCAAAAGTGAAAAACGAGGATTTGTCTTCTTTAAGGTTGCCGATTCCAACAATTTTGAATCGGTCGATATAAGTCGTATCATTCTTAGCTCTGATAATGGCATATTCACCATCAAGCACATAATTGTTTCTCTTCATGATTTCAGGGCCAACCACTACTTCATAAAGATATTCCTTTTCACCGGTGATCGGATTAACGGTTTCGACCGGTTCGTTACTGTACATTCTGCCGGATACTATATCTATTTTATCCTGAAATCCTGACATGCCATAGATGTTTATTTTATACAAGTTGGTTGTCGGGAACATTTTCTTGGCGGCTACCTCTTCAAGGTAAAATTCCCAGCTTCTGATATCCACAGACAGATAATTATTTGAGCCGATTAAAGTGTAATCAGTAATAATGTCCATGGGAACATTAACGCTCATGTCCTCTTTTATTTTCTTGTCATAGTATTCAAACAGATTGATTCTGTCTTCAAGCACATTCAGATTAGACCATGACCCGACAAACTCATATGTGGCAGGATGCACATTGGTCTTGTTCTGCTGTGTTTCAAAATCCTTAATCAGCATTCTCTGCAACATACCGTTAGAATAGACAGGAATGGAGCTGACTACTGCAACTGCCAGAATACAACCTATCAGCAGGCACAAAACCAGCCATTTATTATTAACAATTTTTCTAAGTACTAATCTAAGCATTTTATTCTCCTAATAAATTATGGCTTCATCACCTTCAGAAAGCCCTGAGACAACTTCATAATATTTCCCGTTAGTCAATCCGAGAACGACTTCTTTTTCAACAGGAACTCCATTCTCGAGTATTTTTGCATATGACTTCCCGCCAAAGAACTTGATTGCCTTCTGATTCACCATAAGGACATCCTCAGCAGTATCAAGATTCTGTGAGACCATGACTGATGTTCCGATTTTCCAGTCATCAAAATGCTCATCAGGCTGAATGGTCATGGTGTTGGTTCCTTTATTGACAATGGTTCCTTCAACTACATGATTCAATGAAGTAAGTACCACTTTACTGTCCATTTCGAATTTATAAATAGAACTTCCGATACAGGTAAGAATCATTTCATTGTTCTTGATGATTTTAAAGATGAGATCGCCTTTCGTGATGGTGTCCCCTTCTTCAAGAGGAGCCAGGTAGGAAATGGTCCCGTCTTCTTTAGCACGGAGTTCAGACTGGTTTTTTTCTTCAATGAGGTCATTATAATGATTCTGAACTTTTTCATAATTCAGCTGCTCAATCTCATAGTCATAAAGACTGATTAGTTTGTTGTTATATTGTTCTGTCGCTTTTTCATATGACAATCTGGCTCGTTGAATTTCAATTTCCATATCTCTGATTCTTGTTTCAAGATCCCCTGTGTCAAGAACAGCCACTACATCTCCAGCTTTGACATCATCATTCTTCGTAAAGAAAAACTGCAGAAAAGTTCCTCCTAAATACTCGTAATTATGAAACACTTCATTAATTGGTTTAAAAGAACCGAATGTTTCGACTTTTTTATTCACAGTACCGTACATGACAGCCTCTGTCTTGTACTCAGTCGCATTGGCTTCAATAATCGGAGGAGATAGTTTTTCGTCTTCTTTCGGTAAAAGCATACAGCCTGATAAAGTTGCAGCAATACACAAAATCGATACCATTATTAATATTTTTTTCTGATACATACACATCCACTAACCTTTATTAATCATTAGTTTTGATTATAACATTAATAAAAAAATTGTAGTATACTTTTTAATGATTGTTCACAATTTATTTACATTTTACTTTAATTGTTATCTTGACAGGGGCTTTACTTTGCATCAAAGCCTTTCCATCTGAATTTATCAACAGTTTTCCTGCCTATTTGAATCGCTTCTGACGGACATTGATGGATACAGCGCATGCACAGAATACATCGGTCTGAAAAAGCGACATGATTTCCAGTAACTCTTATGTTCTGCACCGGGCATTGTTTTTCACATTTCTTACAACCGGTACATCTGTCATCTGCATAGAACTTTTTCTTGAAAGCTCTTTCCAGAGGTTTATACAAAAGCATAAACAATCCCCCAAGAATAATCCCGCCTGCACTTCTTTTTGGCCAATGAGGTTCATTTGACGGCGAAAAATCAATTTTCTTTAATCGCAGTGAATAATCAGTGTTTTTTATTTTCTTTACCATGGCGGATGATTTATCCAGAAATGCAAGCCCGTCTGTCCCGGGAAGTGAAATGCTGGAATAGCCGAACAGCTGAGCATGATGGGATTTCAGCTTCGAAGCAAAGTTTGCGATTGCATTACCTGAATAAATGGCCTGAGTGGAAAAAACATACCAGAGCTGTCCTTTCAGATCTTCAGGTAACTGACTGATGAATTCCATGACAATCGCAGGCGGGTTACATGCATATACAGGGAACCCGAAATAGACAT
>JAFGUQ010000158.1 GCA_016938455.1 Clostridia bacterium | reverse complement strand
ATGTCTCAGCATGAGCTGTTTTGGCAAGATAATGAAAAAGGCAGATACCACATCGGTCTAAAAAATATCAACAGTAGAGTGAAGTTGAAATATGGAGATGAGTATGGTCTGAATATTGACAGCATTGAAAATACGAAAACAACAGTGACACTGACATTACCTATTCAATGGGAGGAATCTTGAGATGTCATTAAGCGTACTAATTGTTGATGATGAATTGTTAATAAGAAAAGGGATTATCGCAAAAATTGATTGGCAGAATCATGGTTTTTATCGTGTGGATGATTGCGGTGATTCGCTGGAGGCGATTGAAAAGTTTAGAGAGACCACATATGATATGGTTATATCTGATATCAGAATGCCGGAAGTGGATGGTTTGACGATGATACGCCGGATTAAGGAGCTAAAACCGGATTGCAAATTTTGTATCATCAGCGGCTATGCAGAATTTGACTATGCAAAAAAGGCGCTTGAAATGAGTGTTCAGCATTACCTTCTTAAGCCGATAGAGCCTGAGGAACTCAATACAGCTGTTACCGACATGGTAAAGGAAATACGAAGTGACAATAGGTTAAAAGAAATATCTAGAGATTCGATTCAGATAGTAAACCGGCAAAAAACTACTGAGGTGGACGCAGCACTATGTTCATTGATATATGATAAGGCTGATCATTTTAATAAAGGAGTTCTAGTTGCTTTATTAAGCGAGTTTCAATCTTATCGACTGGCTGTCCTTCAAATAGATACAGAACAAGATCATAAACATCACAACAGTATGCATGAAGTAAGAGCAGCCGTTGAAAAATTTTTGAACGATAAAAAAATTTATGTTTTTCGGAATTTAAAAGAAACCGGAGAATTCATCCTTCTGATTTGTTATCATCATATTTCAGATACTAGTGATAACAGAGCTGATGCTATGAAAAAAATGCTTGTCAAACTAAGGAATCAGGCAGGTGTGCTTGGGGTTATTGGAGTGAGTGAAGGGACCGGTGAACTTAGCTGCCTGTGGCAACTCTACTATCAAGCAAGCGTGGCAGTAAGAGAAAAAATCGTAAGTGGATATGGTATGCTCTACACATTCAAAGATGTTAGAGAAGATACAAAGCGCTTTTTAAGTAAGCATGAATATAGTCGTATTTTTTTGGATTTACTTGAAAAAAGAGAGGTAAACAATGCCTTTAGCTATATTGACTCGTTGTTGAAAGAAGCTTTAAAGAACAATAAGCTCAGTTTTATTACTATTAAAGATCTATATGAGTTTGTTTATCGATGTATGAAAGAATATCTGATTGGTCATGGAATTAATCCGGACAAAGTGATTGGAGAACGGTATGATTTTTCAGATGAACTCCTTAAATGCAGCAACCTATCACAGGTTCAGTCACTTTATAGAAATATTATACTTCTGGCGATTGAGAATTCAAAAGAAACGTCGTTACTGACCGGCGACCAAGTGGTAGCCCACTGTGTACAGTTCATTAAGGACAATCTTCATGAGGATATCAACCTTTCTTTCATTGCTGATAAATATCATATCAATCCCAATTACTT
>JAFGUQ010000157.1 GCA_016938455.1 Clostridia bacterium | reverse complement strand
TTTGTCAAATAACATTTTTATTCATACATAATAAAAAGACCAGTTTCCAAATTGTAAAACATGGTCTTTTTCAGTGGTCTCATTAAATCAGGCATTTCATCACTTTAGAAGATTGTGTCAAATTTACTAAATAGCCTAATCGAAAGTCTTATTAAGAGAAGATGCGATGGATTTCAAACCGGCTTAAACACAACCATATATCTGTATTTCAATAAAAGTGTAGAATAGCCTAATAACTTCACATGGAGCTTGTACTTCTACTGTGTTCTCTATCGAGGGCTTTGGGGGCCAAAATGCACATGGAGATTGTCGTTTTTCTAAAACAAAAGATAGCTAAAAAAAGAAAAAACCCATTACTGGGCTTTTATCATACTATCCATATTATAGAATCCTTTAGGTTTGTCTTTCATGTATAAAGCTGCCTTCAAGGCACCTCTGGCAAAGATATCCTTTGACAGTGCCTCGTGTTTTATTTCAATGATTTCATCTTGTCCGGCAAATATGACACTGTGCTCTCCAACAATAGAACCACCTCTTACTGAATGAATTCCAATTTCATTCGTTTCTCTTTTTTTTCTTTCAGGTTCTCTATTGTAAACATAATTCATTTTATCATCCAGAGTGGTATTGATACTATCTGCAATAGCAAGGGCAGTACCGCTTGGTGCATCTACTTTCTGGTTGTGATGTTTTTCAATGATTTCTATATCAAACTTTCCTTCAAGGAATTTTGCAGCATTGTTGCATAGTGCTATCATCAGATTGACTCCAAGAGACATATTGGCACTGAAGAAAACAGGTATTTCATTGGATGCTTTTTTCAATTGCTGTTTCTGGGTTTCTGACAATCCGGTTGTGGCCATAACAACCGCAGTTTTTTTGTTCAGACAGTAATCCAATACCTTATCAAAAGCTGAGGGATGTGAAAAGTCGATCACAACATCAACATCAGAAGTCATGTTACTGATGTCATTGACAACAGGATAAGAATTGTCTTTATCATTATTGATATCGACACCTGCGATAATTTCAATATCATCATATTCTTTCGCAAATCTAGATATCACCTGCCCCATTTTTCCGTTACAACCATTTAATAGAATGTTAACCATTTTTTCTCCTATATCAAATCAAGATCATTCATGATCTTTGTCAGTTTCTCTTTGTTCTCATCGCTTAGGTGAACAAGTGGAAGACGCAAATCACCCCCAGGAAGTCCCATCATATTGATGGCTGTCTTGCAGGGAATAGGATTGGTTTCAATAAACAGTCCTTCGATAAGGTCTAACACCTTATAGAATGTTTTCCTGCTTTCTTCAATATTACCATTGAAAAAAGAATAGCAGATGTCATGTGTTTCTTTTGGCATGACATTGGCCAGCACAGAGATAACTCCTTTAGCTCCCAAAGCAAGGAATGATAATAGATGCCCGTCTTCACCTGAATATACTGTGAAGTTCTCATCTTTATATTTCATGACTTTAGCAGCCTGGTCAATATTGCACTCTTTGACTCCAACGATGTTCTTTACTTTTGAAAGCTCAATTAACGTGGAAGCGTTGATATTGATGCCTGTCCTGCTTGGCACATTGTATAGCAGGATAGGAATGCTGACACTTTCTGCAATGGCGGTGAAATGAGCAACCAGTCCCTTCTGAGATGTCTTGTTATAGTAGGGTGACACCGAAAGCAGAGCATCTGCTCCTGCTTGCTCAGCATACTTGCTCAATTCTATAGCATGGGCAGTATCATTGCTTCCAGTATTGGCAATGACAGGGACTCTCTTGTTGACATACTTGACTGCAAAACGAATGATCTCCATATGTTCTTCATCAGGCATGGTGGAAGACTCTCCTGTGGTACCGCAAATCAGTATAGCATCGGTCTTATTATTTATCTGATAATCAATGAGGACTTTAAGGGCTTCATAATCTACCTTGTTACGGATAAACGGTGTGATGATAGCGACACAAGAGCCTTGAAAAATTAAATTACTCATCTTAGTTTCCTTCCTTGTTCCAGTATTCAATTAGCTTTTCAGCAATTTGAACTGCATTTGTGGCAGCACCTTTTCTGACATTGTCAGCAACTACCCATAGATTCAACCCGCTTTTGACACTTTCGTCTCTTCTGATTCTTCCTACGAAGGTGTCATCTTTTCCTGCAGCATAAATAGCTAAAGGATATACATTGTTTTTAGGATCATCCATGACAATGATTCCAGGTGAATCAGTTAGCAGCATTCTTACTTCAGCTAAATTAAAATCTTTTTCAAATTCCACATTAATGGATTCACTATGACTTTCAAAAACAGGTACTCTGACAGTGGTCGCAGTGATAGCCATAGATGGAGCATGCAATATCTTCCTTGTTTCCTTGATCATTTTCATCTCCTCTTTTGTATAACCGTTATCAAGAAAAACATCGATATGAGGAATACAGTTGTTAGCAATCTGGTGAGGAAATTTTTTAGGAGGATTACCTTTTAATCCTTCTTCAAGATCCTTAAGTCCAGCCATACCTGCCCCTGAAACTGCCTGATATGTTGAATAGACTATTCTTTTAATGGAATACTTGTCATGAAGTGGTTTCAATGCGACAACAGCTTGAATGGTAGAGCAATTTGGGTTGGCGATAATACCTTTGTTTAATAAAATGTCCTCACTGTTAACTTCCGGGACAACCAGTGGTACTTCAGGATCCATTCTAAATGCAGAAGAATTGTCAATGACAATGACTCCTTTGCTAGCAGCAATCGGAGCATATTTCAGACTGATATCGCCTCCTGCTGAAAACAGAGCGACATCGATGTCTTTATCAAAAGAATTTTCATTCAATTCTTCGACTGTATATTCTTTATTTTTAAACTCTATCTTCTGTCCTGCAGAGCGAGCTGAAGACATAAAATAGATGTTATCAATTGGCAAGTTTCTTTCTTCAAGAACTTTTATGAAAGCTCTTCCGACCACTCCTGTGGCACCGATTATGGCAAAATTATATTTTCTCATATTTTCCCTCCAACACTATTATATACTAAAACAATAATGCCGGTACAGAGTACCGGCACAAATATTTTCTATCTGTGATAGCTCTCCATCATATGACTATGATGACAGTTCAACAGTTGTTCACTTGTTGAACCAGGATCAAAATATGTTCGGTCAATCAATCCTTCGGCACCAAGTCCCTTTCTCATATATATAATCCGACAATTCTCATATATGATACTCTTTACAAAGTGCAGCCTCTATCTCTTTATTTAATTTTGTAGAGTATAACATTAAACCAAAGTGGGTGTCAACCGGTAATTTTTGTGTTAAAATATAAAAAAAGAGGTGACCTATGAAAAAAATCAGTGCAAAAGAGATTTTAACCGAGTCAATTAAGCTGTATAAACAGAATTTTTTCAGATATATAAAAATGAGTGGAGTGCTTAGCCTGATTAACATCATCATCAGTGTGCTTTCCAATATGCTGTTTGATTTTGGTAATTCATGGGTCACTATTGCACTAGGTACATTGAATATGGTTGTCATTGTCACTCTTTTCTATAACTATGTCCGGTTTTATTGCGCAGTCATCAATAATATCTATAATCAGGTATCTAATAATGAGGTGAAGTTCAATGAAAGCTTCTGGTATGCAAGACGGCTTGCTCCGAAATTTCTTGTTGGTGGGATTTATCTTCTCGGAATGATTATTGTTCCACTGATTATCATCTTTTTTGCTTATGGCTTGATTACCAGTCCAATCCTCAAGTGGTCAGTCATCGGGCTTGCCATAGCAATGGGGGGATTCATGCTGGTCAGATACTATTTCATTATATATATAAGAACCATTGAGCCGGATACAAAGAACTTCATCACTCGAGGCATACTTCTTTTAAAAGGTAACTATATATCATATTTTGTGATTCTTCTGATCACATTTTTCTATTCCACCGCTTACGGAGCAGTCATGTTTTTTGTCAATACAGATAACTTCACATTGCTTGAAAATATCATACGAAGTTCAGCCTACAATATTATCAATATTTTTATCATTCCCATCATTATAGTCTCCAATGTTCTTGTCTATCAGAAACTTGTCGCAAAATAGAATTTAGTATATAATCATCATAGATACAAAAGAGAAACCTTTATAGGAAAGTAACGGAGGATAAAATGCTTCATAAAACATATAAAAAAATAATTACCATTTTAATCATTTCTTTTCTGATGATTACTTTTTTGCCTAATAATCGTGCAGATGCAATCATCAGCAGACCAAAAAACATCCGTGTAGGAATTAATTTCAAATATGGAGCGACTAATTCAACGCTTGAAAACGTCAACCTGTCTTCATTAGGCGGGATTGAAATTGGAATCAACTTAAACGATTCCTATACAAAAGCCATCGAAACTTCAGCACTGGTCAACGCTTTTGCTGATTTCAAATCAGACAGCTATCATATCAAAATGACCAGCACCAGTTATGATATTGCCACTGCACTTACCAAACTGAATCAATATAAGAGTCTTGGATTGAATGCTTTTCTGGTCTGCAATTCCACGAATACCTGGAATATATATGAAGGTGAATACTACAGCGATGAGGATGCGACAAAAGCCATCAATGAAAAAGTCAAACCTGCAGCAGGAGATTCAGATTATTCTGTCGTGAAGCCATCCATTAAAAGAATTCTGATTGAATATGGCAATGGTATTCCGGCTATTGCTTCTGAAAGTACCACTGCTTTTCTTACCATTAAATCCATTTTTGCAGGAGAACCTAAGCTTGTGATTGTTAATGGAGACCGGTATCGTGGTGCTATTGAACTGAGAAAATATGATGACAGTGACATCACAGTCATCAATGAACTTCCTTTGAACGAATATTTATACGGAGTCATTCCGCTGGAAATCGGAACGACAAATACTCCTTTTGAAGCTTTAAAAGCTCAGGCAGTGGCGGCAAGGACTTATGCACTGGCAAACAGTAATTTCACCGCACTTGGATTTGACCTGACAGATACAACTTTATCACAGGTTTACGGAGGGTATGAAGTAGAGAATCTTGCTTCTAACAATGCAGCAGATGCCACCACCGGCATGGTAGTCACTTACGGAGGTGTTCTTGCTAGACTGTATTATTTCAGTTCCAGCGGAGGAGTAACCGCAAGCAGTGAAAATGTATGGATGAATCCCATTCCTTACTTGAGAAGTGTTCCTGATCCATATGATAAAACATATAAGTATGAATACAGATATACTGCTAAACAGATATCTGAACATCTTGCTAAAAACGGCAGGGATATCGGAGATGTGACAAAAATAGAGATTGTCAGGATATCAGAATCAGGAAGAATCGTTTCCATGAAAATATATGGTTCTTACGGAACCACCTCATTTACAAATGAAGCATGCCGACTGTTTGCTTTTCCTGACCGTCTTCCAAGCCAGATGTTCACTGTAGGAAGCTCCGCTTCTTATGCTGTGAAAATGGGTGACAACAGCCTGAAAAGCGTAGAACTTCCTGGTGTGATGGTGAAAACCGCGAATGGTGTTCAAATGATAAATGGAAACACAAGAGTCATGGCGGCGAATGATTCAGGTGGAACAGAACTTCTGATTGTCATGACCAGCACCACCACTGATTTTGTGATCACCGGAGCCGGTTATGGACATGGTGTGGGAATGTGCCAGTATGGAGCCATGGGAATGGCAAAAGCCGGATTTACATATACTCAGATTCTTGAACATTATTTTACCGGAATCAGAATAGAAAAGGCAAACTTGTATTAATGAAGAAAAGTGATTTTTATTATCATCTGCCTGAGGAACTGATTGCTCAGCATCCATCTGAAAAAAGAGACCATTCGAAGCTGATGGTGCTTGACTATGAAACAGGCGAATTAACACATAATATATTCAGCGATATCAAAAACTATCTTGAAAAAGGGGACTGCCTTGTCATCAATGATACAAAGGTTATTCCTGCAAGACTTTATGGAACAAGAAAAGATACCGGAGGCAAGATAGAATTTGTCTTACTAAAATGTATATCAGGAGATGACTGGGAGGTCATTTTAAAACCGGGGAAAAGAGCGGTTCCTGGAAGACAGTTTGTTTTCGGTGACGGTCAGCTTGAAGCAACAGTCATCAAAGTAGTTGAAGGTGGAAACAGGATTGTCAGATTTACATATCAGGGACTTTTCAATGAGGTGCTGGATCAGGTAGGTATCATGCCTCTTCCACCATATATCACTGAAAAACTGGAAGATAAAAACAGATATCAGACAGTATATGCAAAAAATGACGGTTCTTCAGCAGCGCCGACTGCAGGGCTGCATTTTACAAAAGAATTACTTCAGGAAATAAGCGATATGGGTGTTTCCATAGCTAAAGTCACACTTCATGTGGGACTTGGTACTTTCAGACCTGTCAAAGTAGATGATATACTGGATCATAAGATGCATGAAGAATGGTTTTACATTGACAGGGAAAATGCTGAAAAAGTCAATAATACCAGAAGAAGCGGCAAAAGAGTATTTTCAGTAGGTACAACCAGCACCAGAGTGCTTGAAAGTGCATCAGATGACAAAGGGATTTTAAGTGAGAAAGAGGGCAGCACTGATATATTCATCTATCCTGGTTATCAGTTTAAAGTGGTGGATTGTCTTATTACCAATTATCATTTACCAGAGTCCACATTGATCATGCTTGTCAGTGCACTGGCAGGAAGAGATAAAATAATGAAAGCTTATCAGGAAGCGATTGATAAAAAATATAGATTCTTCAGTTTTGGTGATGCGATGCTGATTAAAAAGGAAAATAAACATGAATAAATATCCGGTAACTTATGAATTGATAAAAACATGCAAACAGACAGGAGCAAGACTTGGAAAGGTACATACCCCACATGGAAGTTTTGATACCCCGGCTTTTATGCCTGTCGGAACACAGGCCACTGTCAAAGGCATGTCTCCTGAAGAACTGAAAGAGATGAAGGCAGGAATCATTTTATCGAATACCTATCATTTATATATGAGACCAGGTCATGAATTGGTAAAAAGAGCCGGTGGCTTACATAAATTCATGAACTGGGACAGACCTATACTCACAGACAGCGGGGGATTTCAAGTGTTTTCCATGGCAGAAAACCGAAAAATCACTGAAGAAGGGGTTACATTCAAGAGTCATTTGGATGGCTCTAGTCATTTGTTTTCACCTGAAAAGGCCATTGAGATTGAAAATGCACTGGGAGCAGATATCATCATGGCATTCGATGAATGCATTCCTTATCCCGCAACACATGATTATGCCAGGAAATCTCTGGAAAGAACCACCAGGTGGCTTTCTCGATGTGTCGATGCACATAAGAGGGAAGACCAGGCGCTTTTTGGAATTATTCAGGGAGGAACATATAAGGACCTTAGAATTCAGAGCACTAAAGAAATCACTGCCATTGATTTACCAGGGTATGCCATTGGAGGACTAAGTGTCGGTGAGCCGAAAAATGAGATGTATGACATGCTTGAAACCATCACTCCGCTGATGCCTGCTGACAAACCAAGATATCTGATGGGGGTGGGATCACCTGATTGCCTGATTGAAGGAGCAATCAGAGGAGTTGACATGTTTGACTGTGTTCTTCCAACGAGAATTGGAAGAAACGGAACAGCCATGACCTCAAAAGGCAGGGTAATTGTCAGGGACAGCCAATATGCGGAGGACTTTACTCCCATAGATGAAGAGTGCGGATGCTATGCCTGCAAGAACTTTTCAAAAGCCTATATTCGTCATTTAATCAAGGCAAAAGAGATGTTTGGCTTGCGACTGGTCACTTATCACAACTTATATTTTCTTTTAGGGTTGATGGATAAGATAAGAGAAGCTATAATAGAAGACAGACTAGGAGATTTCAGAAATGAATTCTTTAAGAAATATGGATATAAAATTTGAAAGTGAGGACATAAGATGGATAGTAATACTTTATCATTAATATCAATAGTACTGGTTTTCGGAATCATGTATGCAGTGCTGATTATTCCACAGAGAAGAAAAGAGAAAAAGACTCGTGCAATGTTGGATGCATTGAGACAGGATGATCTTGTTTCAACTATTGGAGGTATTTACGGTAAGATCGTTAATATTAATGAAGATAATATTACCATAGAAACAAGTGCACAGAAAACAAAAATACTTGTCAAAAAATGGGCAAT
>JAFGUQ010000156.1 GCA_016938455.1 Clostridia bacterium | reverse complement strand
TTTGTCAAATAACATTTTTATTCATACATAATAAAAAGACCAGTTTCCAAATTGTAAAACATGGTCTTTTTCAGTGGTCTCGAAAATTCTCCCGTTTCATCACCTGTCATCATCAATCATCCTGTGGTGAGTCAGGATGAATATAATAGTGAGAACACAGACCATAAAATGACTGTCAGACTTTATGTTCCTCATATTGACGGATTATCAGACAAAGCTGTGCAATCAGGTATTAACGATAGATTGCTCACCTATGCAAATAAGATCAAAGATGATTTCGCAGCATGGGCAAAAAGTGATTTTGAAAATCTTTCTCAGGGTATGGAGGCTTATACTCATGCTTTGACTTTATCATTTGAAGTGAAAACACTGACAGAATCTATCCTCAGTATTTTAATTACAGAAGATTCCTATACGGGCGGTCCTTACCCGACTTCATATAATCATGGTTTTACTTTTAATCTAAATACAGGAGAAGAATACTTGTTAAGTGATTTGTTTAAGGATGATTTTGATTATGTCACTGCCATTAACAGCGAAATAATCAATAGCGGTAATCTGTTTTATGGCAAAGACAAAGCATATGATATTGACATACCGCAATTTGACAGTATTACGGAAAATCAGAATTTCTATTTAAATGACATGCAGTTGATTATTTTCTATAACGAAGATGAGATTGCGCCTCATGCGGTTGGTTATCTTGAATTTTATTCAGACATTACTCTTGACATCAGCCGTTTTTAGAACTTGTCTCCCAGTACTTTTTCAATGAATATTCTAGAGAGAACAGGATCATATTTCTTACCTGCATTTATCCTGATTTCATGTGCTGCCTCTTCTTTTGTAAGTGCTTTTCTGTAAACATGATCACTGATCATGTCATCATATGAGTCAGCAATGAAAATGATTCTGGACATAAAATTGATTTCATCGCCTTTTAACCGTCGGGGATAACCCTCACCATCCCATCTTTCATGATGAGACAGAATATAGTCAGCAATATGATAAAACTCATTTGTGGTGGTAAGCAATCTGAATCCGGTTTCCGGATGATGCTTCAGCTGTTCCCATTCAGAGATTTCCAGTTCTCCTTTTTTATGTAGAATATGCTTATCAACTGCAATTTTACCGATATCATGAAATTCACCGGCAGTTTTCAGATCATTAATGTCTTTTTCACTCAAAGAGCATGCCCTACCGATTTGCTCACATAAGACGCTTACGTTTTTTGAGTGATTGTTTTCATGCGGGCATTTTATATATAGCGAATTTAAAATTGAGAATACAACAGAATTATTTCCGTCACTTTTTTCACGAATCTTTTTATGATACATGTTGTCCTCAGCTTTTCTGATAATCGTATCAGAATCCTCTGATAAATCCGTTTTAGTTTCGTAACCGAAAGAAGCAGAGATATTAACACTCATCACTCTTTCTTTTGCAATTTTATCTTGGATTCTTTCTATAAGTTTTTCGGCAAATTCAGATTCAGTTTTTGGAAGAAGCAGTATAAACTCATCTCCTCCGGTTCTTGCAATAATATCATCGCCGCGGCATTCTTTCTTAATTATTTCTGCAAAAGTCTTAATCAGGAAGTCTCCGTGATGGTGACCAAAAGCATCATTAATTGTTTTTAAGCCATTGATATCAGCATAGATGACTGATATAGGCAAATTCCTTATGGTATCAATCCTTCGCAACTCCTCATCAAAAAACCTGCGGTTATACAATCCTGTTAACGGATCATGGTAACTGACATATTCAATTTGCTTTCTTTTTTCTTTTTTTTCACTGTAATCTCTGAATACCAGAACAACACCGATGACATTATCAAAATCATCTAAAATTGGTGCTGCTGTGTCTTCAACAGGTTTTTCACTGCCGTTTTTTGAAATCAATACCGTATGATTAGCTAATTCAATGATTTTTTTTGTTTCAAAAACCTTTTTAACAGGATTCTCAATTTTCTCTCTTGTAAATTCATTCACAATATCAAAGACAAGTTCAAATGGTTTTCCATATGCATCTTTTATGTTCCACCCTGTTAACTGCTGAGCAATGGGATTCATGAAATCAACATTACCATTTCTGTCGATTGAGATTATACCATCTCCTACTGATTGTAATGTCAGCTGATATTTTTTCTTGTCGAGATTAATGATATGAAACTGCTCATAAATCTTATTGAACTTGTTAGCAATGATTGAATAAATACTGGTCACAACCAGTGAAAAGACAGTAATGGAAATAATCTGAGAAATGTGATAAACAAGATTCATCTGAAATGGCATTTTAGTGATGACATTATAAACTACCATGAAAATTGTTGTTGTCAGCAAAATAATCATCATGGTTTTTTTCATTCTCAGCATGGATATGATGATCAGAATAAAACAGGCAGTCCATATGGTAGGTCCAATTAAATAATATAAACGAAATATCAGGAATATCTGAAATAATGCCAGAATAACTGAAAACAGATTCGACTTCAAATCTTCGTTTTTGATTACTCTTGAAAAACTGAATAACAGTATCCCTAAAATCAATAAAATAAGGCTGTCAACTAAACATTGGGATAGCTTCTCCTGTAAAATCCAATATCTGAAAACAAAACCGGCAACAGCCCCGAAAAGCATCACTGGAAATAAAAAAATTTCAATAAGATAAT
>JAFGUQ010000002.1 GCA_016938455.1 Clostridia bacterium | reverse complement strand
GGTTCTGTGAGGGGCAGCAGCTACTCCTCGCTTGATGTGATAAATATTAAGAAAGGGAAAGAGTAGTGGGCTGTCTACTCGACGAATACAACATGAAAATCAACCACGATGCTCATATGCATACTTTTTTATCAAACTGCTGTCACGACGAACAGCATGTTCCTTTGAATATCCTCAAGAAAGCAAGCCAGATGGGAATAAAAAAACTCTGCTTTACTGACCACATGTGGGCAAAAGAAATAAAACTGGATGATGCCTGGTATGCTAATCAGGATTTTAACCATGTGATGCAGGTGAAGAACATGATTCCGAAAGACACATTCGGAGTTGATGTGCTAATCGGATGTGAAACTGAGTACCTGGGAGATGGTCTAATAGGAATCAGTCAAGAGACAGCCTCAAAGTTTGATTTTGTGCTGGCTCCTACCAATCATGACCTGACAAACTATTTCCAGAGGAAAGGAATCATAGAGTCAAAGGAGATGGCTGAAAACCTGATTCAACGATTTAAAGAGGTGTTATCCTTTGATGTGGCTAATGGAATCGCCCATCCTTTTTTACCCCTTGGATATTTTGAAAGAGGAGATGAGATTCTCAGTTATCTGTCAGAAGAGGAACTAAATGAATGCTTCTCCATGGCTAATGAAAAAAAAGTGAGCATTGAGCTTAATACAGATACTTTTGCCAGCAACTGGAATCGTCATACCGATCATTTCACAAATGAAGCTTTTCTCAGAATCTTTGAAATAGCAAAAAAAGCAAAATGCAAGTTTCATTTCGGATCCGATGCGCATAGTCTGGAAGATATGGACCTTTTACCTAAAATGCAACGTTTTGTAGATTGGCTGAAAATTGAAGAGGATGATATTAATCCGCTGTTTCGAACACCATAAACATAAATTACGATGGTTATCACTCCATGCTGCTGACTAACATGACAGCAATCATGGCAATGGAATTTTCGATGTCACCGTTCATCACCATCTGAACAGCTTTTTTTAAGCTGATTTTCTCAATACTCAGAAATTCGTCATCGTCCAGGCTGATTCCTTCATATCTGATGTTTCTGGCAAGATATAAATGAATCAGTTCATCAGAGTATCCGGGAGCCAAAGCGATTTTAGACAAAAAGCAAAAATCATCTGACACATACCCTGTTTCCTCTTTGAGCTCTCTCTTCGCACAGATTAGAGGGTCTTCTCCCGGGTCAATTTTCCCGGCTGGTATTTCGATAAACACTTTATCAAAAGCTGTCCGGTACTGACGAATCATAATGATTTCATCATGGTCGTTCATTGCCACAACGGCGCAGGCACCAGGATGTCTGATGATATCTCTGCAAGCTGAATGTCCGTTAGGAAGAGTCACTTCCACTTTTTCAACATTGATGAATTTACCTTTATATACGACTGTGCTTTTATCTATTTTCTCACTGATATTCATATTCACCCTCTATTTCTTTACCTGTAATTATATCATCAGCTGTTTTTAAGATAAAGGAAATATTTTATGCTATAATATGACTAATGAAATGGAGTGGAAACAGATTATTCATGATAGAGTTTGCCAGTTTATTCAGCGGAAGCAGCGGAAACGCTTTATATATTGAACATAAAGACACCAGAATCCTGATTGATGCTGGTGTAAGCGGTATCCGGATAGAAAACGCATTATTATCCATCGGGAAAAGAGCAGCTGATTTAACAGCTGTGCTTGTGACACATGAGCATAGTGACCATACCAGTTGCCTTGGAGTGATGACAAGACGATATAACCTGCCGATTTACATCAATAGAGGAACATGGAATCATGTGAAGAATTTTATCGGTAAAGTGAATGAAGCGAATATCTATCATTTCAACAGCAATGAAGAATTCACATTAGGCGATTTTAAAGTCAATCCGTTTTCAATTCCTCATGATGCATCAGATCCGGTCGGTTTCAGCTTTTTTGCAGAAAACAAGAAAATAACGACAGCCACCGATATTGGACATATGAATGATGATATTCGTAAGAACATTGAAAACTCAGATCTTTTATTGCTCGAATGTAATCATGATCTTAGAATGCTTGAAAACGGAAGTTACCCTTACCCTTTGAAAAGAAGGATTAAAGGTGACTTCGGTCATTTATGCAATGATCATACAAGCCAGACCATACTTGAACTGGCCAGAAAAGGACAAAGACGATTTTTACTTGGACATTTAAGTCATGAAAACAACTATCCAGAACTGGCTTTCAAGACAGTAGCAGGGTGCCTGATAGATAATGGATTTGAAGTAGGGAAAGACATTGAGCTTGAAGTGGTGTTAAGAGATCAGACCAGCCAATTGTACTTTATATAGGGAAATATGAATATTAATATTATTGCAGTCGGAAAGATAAAAGAACAATATTACAGAGAGGCCTGTGAAGAATATCAAAAGCGCCTCTCTGTGTATCATACTGTTAAAGTGGTGGAAGTAAAAGATGAAAAAGCTCCTGAAAAATTATCACATAAACAGGAAATTCAAGTGGTTGAAACTGAAGGTGAAAAGCTGCTGAAGCATCTTAAGAACAACCAGTATGTCATTGCGCTGGCTATTGAGGGAAAGCCGTTGAACAGCACAGCATTTTCAATGAAAATCGAGGAAATTGCACTGTCAGGGAAATCAGACATCTCATTTGTGATCGGCGGAAGTCTGGGTCTGTCTGAAAAGGTTCTTGCGAAAGCTGATCTGACACTTTCTTTTTCTGACATGACATTTCCCCATCAGCTGATGAGAGTCATCCTGCTGGAACAGATTTACAGAGCTGCAAAGATAAAGAATAATGAACCATATCATAAATAAATCGGTTGTATTAATAGTGTAATTTTGGTATAGTAATTTAAGGTGAATAGAATGACAGAAGATAGTAAAACAAAAAAAACCGGAGATAGACATATTATAACTACAGTTATTATTATTGCTGTGATATGTCTTGTCATTGCAACTCCGATTTTAAGCTATTTTACCTGGAGTTTCACCATAAACACAAAGATCAATGATGAAGTTGAACATACTTACATGACAGAAGCCATTCTTCCAAGAGACATGATCGCAAACATTCAAGCTGATATTGAAGAAATTGAGAATCCGGATTATCAGGCAATAAAAGAAGGCTTAATGAAAGTCAGGCAGATTGACAGTGAAATTCTCGATGCATATATTTATAAACTGGATTCTGGAAGACTCAGATATATTGCCAACTCTGAAGAAGTGACATCAGAGGACTATGCCTATCCTGGAATGATGCTTAAGGAAGAGGATAATGAGCTTTATAGACCATTTGTTGAAAAGAAAGTGACAGTCTATCAGCAAAAGGAGAAAGTAATAAGAAGCATCCTTGTTCCTATATTAGATAAAAATGATGATGTTCTTGCTGTGCTGGGTGTTGACTACAGCAAGAAAGCATTTGTGGGATTTGCTTTTGTTAATACCCTAGCGCTTATTTTATTAATAACATTAATGATTATCATTCTTTTGCTTATGAATCAGTCAAGAAAGAAAAAAATGGAATATGAACAGAAGGATGACATGAATAAGATCATGATTAATGAAATGAAACAGGGATTAGCACTTCATGAAATCATAGTTGATGAGAATAACAAGCCAGTGGATTATCGTTTTATCAGTGTCAACCAAAGTTTTTTGAAAATAACCGGATTAACAAATGAAGAAATCATTGGTAAAACTGTACTGGAAATATTTCCCGAAACTGAGAGCTACTGGATTACTGAGTATGGTAAAGTAGCCATGGATGGAGTGTCATGCAGGTTAGAAAACTATTCAAAAGAACTTGACAAATATTTTGAAGTATATGCTTATTGCCCAAAACATAGACAGTTTGCCACTGTCATCAATGACATCACCGACTGTAAGAATACAGAAAAAAAACTGCATGAAGAAAAACTGCTTCTGGAAACGACACTCAGCTCTGTTGGTGATGGTGTTATTACCACTGATAAAAAAGGAGCTGTGCTGCTTTTGAACAGAGTCGCTGAAATCATGACAGGATGGACTCAAAAAGAAGCTTCAGGTCATCCTCTTGAGGAAGTTTTCAATACCATGAGCGAACTGACCGGTAAGACTTGTGATGAAGATATCAAAGATGTGTATAGCCGATGGAATACTTTTGAATTTAAGGAAAATTACATTCTAACGGCTAAGAATGGAGTTGAAATGCCTATTGAAGGAGTCATTGCTCCAATCAAAGACAACTATGGCAATTACAGTGGAACAGTACTGGTCTTCAGGGACTTTTCAGAGAGAAAGAAAAAGCTGATTGAAATAGAATATTTAAGTTTCAGAGATAAATTGACAGGACTATACAACAGAAGGTTTTTTGATGAAGAGTTCAAGAGAATTGATACCAAGAGGAATTATCCGTTGACAGTGGTCATGGCTGATGTCAATGGCCTGAAATTGATTAATGATGCTTTCGGTCACATGAATGGGGATAAGCTTCTTGTAAAATTTGCGGATGCAGTTAAAAAAGAATCCAGAGCGGATGACATTGTTGCCAGAATCGGTGGCGACGAATTCGTTCTTCTCTTACCAAAAACTGATGTTGATGAAACAATCAGGATTATTGAGAGACTGAAAAACAACATAAAGAAAGAAAATGTATGTGATATTGAGATATCAGCTGCTTTTGGCTATGGAACTAAGTATGATGAAACTTTAAACATGGATAATGTTTTAAAAAGAGCAGAAGCCATCATGTATAAAAACAAATTGAATGAAAGTTCCAGTCTTAAAAAAGCAGCCATTGACATCATTTTAGAAACATTCCATCAAAAATATCCGAGAGAGAAAGAACACGCCTATAATGCTATGAATTACTGCAGTCAGTTTGCCAGAGCGTTACAGTTCAATGCAAAAGAAATCAGAGAAATGGAACTTCTTGGACTGATGCATAATATCGGGAAAATCAATATTGGTGAAGCGATTTTAAACAGAGACCAGGACCTTGACGAAGAAGAAAGCTTTGAAATAAGAAGACATGCTGATATCGGATATCAGATTTTAAGATCTGTCATTGAATTCTCAGAATTGTCTGAGTATGTATTAGAACACCATGAAAAGTGGGATGGTTCCGGTTACCCGAGAGGACTTCAAAGAGAAGACATATCAATCCAGGCAAGAATTCTGGCTATAGCTGAGGTTTATGACCGGATGGTCAATACCTCATATAAAAAACCGCTCAGCAGAGAGGAAGCCATTAATCAGCTCCTTGTTAATAAAGGAAAACAGTTTGATCCTCATCTGGTAGATATATTCATCGACAAAGTCATTTAAATAAATTCTTCAATTTATAGTTTATCTATCCAGAAATCTGTTGTATAATGACGTAGTATGGGAAAAAATCTCTTATATAATAACTGATTAAATAATCCTGTTATATAAGATTATTCAATAGGAGGAAACATGAAACATCATATCCTGAACAAAATATATCATGTGGAAATTCTACCACCAAAACAGGCAACAGAAAAACTTCACGAAGATCTTGACTCTTTTGTCAGCAAATATAACCGTGTCAAAGAAAGCGGATATTGTGCCTGTATCACAGATAATGCCATGGGGCTTTTAGCTTTCCAGGGGACAGAAGTCATTGAAGAAATGAATCTTGAAGTTAATCCTAATCAGGTGATGATTCATTTAAACACTTTTCACACCAAGGAAGATCTTGACAATATTCTGACTACTAGTAAAAAATTAGGAATCAAATATTTTCTTGTTATCAGTGGTGACGGATCTGACCGCTTGCCAAAGCTTCAGCCTGCTGATGTCGGCGCAACAGGAGTTGAGTCTGTGACATCTGTTGAATTGCTAAAATATATCAACAGGGAGTATCCGGGAGATTTTGTTCTTGGAGTCGCTTTTAATCCTTATGAGCCCGAAGAACATGAATTTGAGAAAATGTGTCGTAAAATGGACGCAGGGGCATCATTTATCATCACACAGCCAATCATTGAAAAAAATCCTGTTGTCGATAAACTTCTGAAGATTTATCCTGAAGTTCCCGTCATTATTGAAGCATGGATGAGTAAAAAACTTCATCTTCTATCTGATGCAGTTGGTTATGAGATTCCTGAAGACACTGAATTCGACCCATTGGCAACACTGGAGCAATTACATCTGCTGTATCCGACATGCGGTGTATATCTGTCGTTGCTAGGGTTTAAATATCAATATGATAAAGTTAAAGGTTTATGGAAATAGACATCCAGACTAAGGAGGAAATGCTATGAAAATCGTTGTCTGTATCAAACAGGTACCAGCTACCACAGACGCAAAAATAGATCCCGAAACAAAACGAATTGTCAGGGAAGGAATACAGGCCATTCTCAATCCTTTTGATACCTATGCCGTTGAAGAGGCTGTGAAGCTGAGAAATCAGTTTGGTGGAGAAGTCATTACTTTATGTATGGGACCGCCAAAAGCTGAAGTCAGCTTAAGAGAAAGCATTTCAGTAGGGGCTGACAAAGGGATTCTGCTGAGTGACAGAGCATTTGGAGGATCAGATACATGGGCTACCAGTTATGCACTGGCAAAAGCAATTGAAAAAATAGGGGATGTTGATCTGGTTCTCTGCGGGAAACAGGCAATTGACGGAGATACCGCACAAGTCGGTCCAGGAATTGCAGCTCATCTTGACTATATGCAGGCTACTTATGTCATGGCAGTAGACCAAGTGACCGATGACAGCATTACTGTGAAGAGAATGCATGAAGACGGATATGATATCTGCGAAATGAAATTACCTGCAGTCTTGACTGTTGTTAAGGGAATCAATATACCAAGAGTACCAACCCTTAAAGGCAGACTGGCATCAGAAAAAGAAGAAATCCCAGTATGGAAGCCTGATGACATTGGTGCAGATATAAGCAAGATTGGGCTGGATGGTTCACCGACTAGAGTAGTTAAGACAAATCCACCACCTGCAAGACATACCAGTTCAAAGAAAATAGAGGGCTCACCCGAACTGTGCGCTAAAGAACTGTTCAGAGAATTAAGATTGCGCAGTATCCTGTAAATCGAGGAGAATAAAAATGATTGCATTGACAGAAAATGATAAAAAAGAATACAAGAATATCTGGGTAGTAGCCGAACAGCTTCAAGGGGAAATTCAGCTTGTTACTCATGAATTGATCGGAGCAGCAAGACCACTTGCAGATGCCAGAAAAAGTCAGGTCTTTGTGGTTGTCACCGGTTCTAAGATGGCAGAAAAAGCAGAGACACTATTTGCTTATGGTGCCGATAAAGTGATTGTTGTTGATGACGAAAGACTCTTAGATTTCAATGATGAAATGGAAGCTAAGATTTTAGGAAGACTGATTGTGAAGTACAAGCCAGAAGTGGTTATCTGCGGAGCAACAACCAGGGGCCGTGCATTAATTCCAAGAGTGGCTGTCAGCACCAACTGCGGATTAACTGCTGACTGCACAGAATTGGGAATTGATCCTGAAAACGGCGATTTATTACAGACCCGACCAGCATTCGGGGGAAATATCATGGCAACAATCCGTTGTTCCAATCACCGTCCTCAAATGTCAACGGTAAGGCCAAGAGTCATGAAGGCACCAGAGCCGGACAAGTCCCGTAAAGGAGAAATCATCATAGAGAATGTCATCAGTTCAGATACTGATAACATCAAAAAAGTACTGGAAGTTTTTCATAATCTTGAAAACACTGTCAATCTTGCAGATGCACAGATCATTGTTTCAGGAGGAAGAGGAATGAAGGGACCACAGGGGTTTGCTCTTTTGAAGCAACTGGCAGACAAAGTCGGAGGCGCAGTCGGAGCAAGTCGTGCTGCAGTTGATGCCGGATGGATTGCTTATGCACACCAGGTAGGCCAGACAGGACAGACAGTTCAGACCAAAGTGTATATTGCCTGTGGTATTTCAGGACAGATTCAGCATCTGGTCGGAATGCAGTCATCAGATATGATTATTGCCATTGATAAGAATCCTGATACCCCCATGATGCAGATTGCAGACATTGCGGTGGTAGGAGATCTTTTTGAAATCATTCCTGAACTGATTAAGGAAATTCCTAAGTTATAGAAAAAGATAAAATAAAGGCAGTACCTGAGTACTGCCTTTATTTTTGTTCACAATTCCTGAATTCATTTTTTAGAAGCTGGTCATCAAGCTTATAGCCGATGAGAACAAACCGGCTGCTTTCCTCACATCCGGTGTCAGCTGGTTTCGTGTACATTTTGTCACCGACCCATTCCATAAACATGGAACCTATATCTGTTTTCAGAAAACCTTTTGCTCTTAACAGATCATGTGAATGACTGGCCAAAAATAATCTGAGCTTACTTAAATCTAAGATCTGATCCGAGACTAAAGTGACAGTGGCGATATCCTGAGGAGGCGCTTCTGTCAGTTTAGATTTAGCTGCCCAGGGTTTTGTCAAATCAATTAACTGAGAGAAATCCAATTTACCATAAGTGGCAACTTTAATGGGACAGGACGGGTTCAGCACAGACAGTTTTTCCTTAAGTTCACTCAGATACTCTTCAGTGACCAGGTCTGATTTGTTTATAATCAGCATCGAAGCTTCTTCAACCTGGCTTTTAACAGCAGGAAGAGTCTGAAACACTTTATGGAAATTAGCAGCATCAATAATGCAGAAATTCTGTTTCACTTCAATTCGGTCTACTAATGGTGGTGTACTTAAATATTTTCCTAAGTCACCTGTATTGGCAATACCTGTAGATTCAATGACAGCGACATCAAAATCCGCTTCATTTCCTGCAATGTGGTCAAGAGCCGAGATAAACTGGTCTCTTGTGCAGACACAGAAAATTGATCCCTGGTTGACTTCATAAATCGCTTGAGTTTTCTGGTCAATCAGCTCTTTATCAATGTTGATTCGTCCGAACTCATTGATCAGAAGCGCTGTTCTTTGATCCTGGGAATTAAAGTGACTTAACATTTCGTTAAGGAATGTTGTCTTTCCGGCTCCCAGAAAACCGGTGATAAGAATAACAGGAAGTTTTTTCATTACATTAAATCCTTTAACCATTCTTTGATGATCTTGACTTCAGGCACATGCTCTGATGCTTTTAACTGTGAAGTTGATAATATGATAGCCGGAAGTTCCTTGACACCGTAACTCTTTGCAAGTTCCATATCGTCAGAAGATTCAACCAGTATATCAAGACCTAATTCTGTAACAGCAGTCTTAACGTTAGTAAAGGCTTCCTGGCATTTTTCACAATCAGCCACCACCACAGTAATCTTGGTCTGTTTTCTTTTTATTTTTCTTTTCAGTTTTTTGTAAATACGGTCCTGAAGCACTTCAATCAGCTGATCTCTTGAAGGAATGACACTGACAAAAGTGATTTTCCCGTCTATACAGATGGTAGGAACATTCTTCACCATCAATGAAGCCATAAAAGCAACACTGTCAGGTGATTTAATCTTATGCTCTCTCCAGATGACAAGCTCATCAAACTGAGGAACAACTGCTTTGACTGATTCAACCATATACTGGCAAGGTGCACAGGCTTCAGAATCAAGTGTAATGATATCAACTACTACTTTATCAGCATGACCGTAGTCAGACATATCGAATAACTGGTATTCTTCAGAAAATCCTTTTTTCTCCAACTCTGCAGCGATTTCTCTTTTATATTCATCTGTAGCGACACCGGCAACTGCCTGAATGTTTTCTACCGGTACATCATAAGGCATATCACAACCTGGAGCGATGATATATCCTGTGGTTCCACCTGTTTTAAGACACTGGTATGCCAGGATGGCATTCTGGTCAGGAGTTCCGTTTAGCAGGGCTGTTGTTAATCTTAAGTTCCCGCCGAATGAAACTTTTCTTTCCATGCAGATGTTTTTGACGATATCCAGAGGTATGTTTTCATCAACACTGACATTGTCAGGTTTACAGTCACACATGACTTCAAGATTTTTTAGTGCATCTCCGCAAACAAAGAAACTTGAAAGCGCATTCTTTTCACGAACATATGAAAAAAGATCAGTACATTCCGGGGTGACGAATTCCTTGAAATGTGTAGGGCTGATCTGACTTGTCATCGGATCTACCAGTGCTATGATATCGCATCCTGCATCAAGGTATCCGTCAATCAGCACTTTCCCAACTTTGGTGCAGAACCTCAGAAGTTCCTTTAAGGAATCAGGATCATCATACATTTCCATGAATACATCAGCACCCATTAAATGAAGAGCCAGAGTGAAAGGACCGGTGATTAATCCGTATAATGCGGTATCCGGAAGAGCAATCCTCAATTTTCTCGCAGCATCAACCATTACAGGGATTCTTCCGCTGTTGATATCAGGCAGCACAAGGTCACTTACTTTCTTGTTATGAAGCACATGGGAGGAGACGGCGGGAGGATTCAGCTTTTCCCATTTTAATTCACATCCTAATGCTTCAGCTTCAACCTGAAGATCAAAAGAAACTGGAATTCCATCTGCACTATAAAGTTCTACTGCTTTTAACTGTGCTTTTACGATTAATTCAGCATTTTTCAAGAGCTCATCTGCTCCGGCACCAATCAAAGCACCACCATGACATCCTACGAACGGGACCCAAGGAGCTCTTTCTGTTGTTTCCATTTTTATGGCTTTTAATACTAGTTCTCTACCTGTCATAATAATCTTTAAACTACCTTTCTTAACGGGTTGATCAATAATTAAAAACATTTTAATGCATTGTTAATTAAATAACAAGCGTTTCGGCCTAGAAAAAAACGCTCCGATTTGAAAATTATAAGGATTTTTCATAAAATGACAAAAGTTTTATATAGACATAAAAAGAGACCCCGCAGGATCTCTTTACAACTATTTGTCATTTTAAATTATTCAACCAGATTTCCTTCTCTGAACTGTGTCAGATAGTTCATGCAATAATCATCCCTTCCGATTAAAGCTTCAGCAGCATACAGGAAGGTCATCAGTTTTTTGTCAAGAGGATCGAGGATAGCTCCATCCATACCTGCAGCAGTAGCAGCGACTAAGAAAGCCTGGTTCATGATTTTTCTAAGCGGAATTCCGAAGGAGATGTTACTTAACCCACAGGTGATATGAACATCAGGATATTCTTTCTTAACCATACGCATGGTTTCAATGGCAACTCTGCCATAATGTGATCCTGTTCCAATTGGTCTGATCAGCGGATCAATATAGATGTCATCTAGCTTCACACCGCTTTTAGTAAGCTTACTAATCAGACTTTCAGCAATTTTCATTCTATCTGCTTCAGTTTCAGGCATCCCTGTATCATCCATACAAAGTGCGATGACAGAAGTATTGTATTCTAATATCAATGGAAGAACTGCATCAAAGCGTTCTTTCTCATCAGTTATGGAATTGATGATAGGTTTACCGTTTTTGTTGGCCTGTAATCCTCTTAACAGCGCTTTCGGGTTAGGAGAGTCAATGGCTAAAGGAGTACTGACTACTTCCTGCACTGTCTTAACCAGCCACTCCAGACGGTCTGGCTCATCCTGATAAAACATACCGGCGTTCAAATCTATATAGGATGCACCTGCTTCGGATTGTCTTTTAGCCAAGCTTTGAATAGCGGCGGCATCATATTTTTCAATAGCGGGTCTCACTGACTTCAGGGTACTGTTGATTTTTTCTCCAATAATAATCATTGATTTTTCCTCACAATTCCTTATATTCTACAGTTAATTATATTTTAGTGACTTTGATTTGTCAATTAAAACGCTGACTTTATATACCTGATGAATATTTATGAATTAATGAGAGAAAAATGTTTTTAACATAATATAATAAAGTAATATCAGTTGAACCAAAGGCTTAAAAATGATATAATTTCAACTAAATGATTTGCAGATTTGTTCGTGAAAACAGGAATGCAAAAGCTGGAGTCAATGATAGTGCCATGAAGCAACATAGTGTCAAATGGCAATAATACAGCATCAAAAGTCAGTGCAGCTAACAGAACTCCTGCTCTCTAAAGGTGGTTGTGGGAAATCAAGTCAGCACAGTATCACAAATACCTGAAGAGCATAAAACATAAAAAGGAGAAGATATATGAAAAGCGATATTGAAATTGCTCAAAGCAAAACGATGAAACCCATCTTCGAAATTGCAGACAAGCTGGGTCTTGACAGGAATGATGTTGAGTTGTACGGGAACTATAAAGCAAAAATTGACTACGACATGCTCGAGAGAACGAAAGACAAAAAAGATGGAAAACTGATTCTTGTCACACCGATTACACCAACTCCGGCAGGCGAAGGGAAGACAACCACTTCAGTCGGACTGGGAGATTCATTAAGCAGAATTGGCAAAAACACAATGATTGCATTGAGAGAACCTTCTTTAGGGCCTGTATTCGGTGTTAAAGGCGGTGCAGCAGGCGGCGGTTATGCACAGGTAGTTCCAATGGAAGATATCAATCTCCACTTCACAGGGGACATGCATGCAGTCGGAGCAGCGAATAATCTTTTAGCAGCCATGATTGATAATCATATTTATCATGGAAACGAACTTGATATAGACACAAGAAAAATCACATGGAAACGCTGTGTGGACATGAATGACAGACAACTAAGATTTATTGTAGACGGATTAAACGGGAAATCAAACGGTACTCCAAGAGAAGACGGATATGATATCACGGTTGCTTCTGAAATCATGGCTATATTATGTTTATCCAGAGATCTTGAAGATCTTAAGAATAAGATAAAGAAAATAGTAGTAGGGTATACAAGAAGCAACAAACCTGTGTTTGCGGCTGATTTGCATGCTGAAGGGGCTATGGCAGCATTGTTGAAAGATGCGTTGAAACCGAATCTTGTTCAGACACTTGAGCATACTCCTGCCTTTGTCCATGGTGGACCATTTGCAAATATTGCTCATGGCTGCAACAGTATCATGGCCACAAGAATGGCATTGAAAGTGGCAGATTATGTCGTCACTGAAGCTGGTTTCGGAGCAGATTTAGGCGCAGAGAAGTTTCTTGATATCAAATGTCGCGTAGCAGAACTCAAACCATCAGCAGTGGTTATTGTAGCCACAGTCAGAGCATTGAAACACCATGGCGGAGTAGATAAAAAGGAACTGGCGGAAGAGAATCTTGAAGCGCTGGAAAAAGGTATTCCTAATCTTTTAAAACATATTGAGAATATTACTGTCAAATTCGGACTTCCAGCAGTGGTAGCTATTAACCGATTCCCTACTGATACAGAAAAGGAACTGAAATATGTTGAAGAAAAATGTAAAGAATTAGGTGTCAATGTGGCGCTGTCAGAAGTATGGGCAAAGGGTAGTGAAGGCGGAGAAGAACTTGCAAGAGAAGTAGTCAGACTGGCAGAAAGCGACAACAGTAAATTCAAGTTCATGTATAATGACGAAATGTCAATCAAAGGTAAAATTGAAACAGTTGTGAAGGAAATATATGGCGGAGACGGGGTAGACTTTGATCCTGCCGCTTCTAAGACCATCAGAAGTCTTGAAAAAGACGGATTCAGGAATCTTCCGATCTGTATGGCTAAAACACAGTACTCACTGTCTGATGATCCGACAAAAACCGGATGGCCGAAAGGGTTCAGAGTTACTGTCAGAAATGCCAGAGTATCAGCAGGCGCCGGATTCATCGTTGTTCTTACAGGAGATATCATGACTATGCCCGGATTACCTAAAGTACCATCAGCAGAAATCATTGATGTAGATAAACACGGAAAAATATCAGGCTTATTCTAAAAAGCAGGCAACATAATACCCGGAGAATATCCTCCGGGTATTTTTTTGTCCGTTTTTTGTCTGATTGAAGAAAGTTTCAATATGGTATAATTAATATGCAGGTGGCTGGTATGGAATTTCATAAGTGATATGGGAGGAAATACAATGAATAAAACAATTGCATTCAATAAGACAGTATATGAAAATTTTAAAAACAATAAAGAAGCATTACCTATCATGGAAGCATTAGGGTTTGTTAACATTGTCAAACCTGCCATGTTTATCAGTGCAGGTAAAATGATGACAATCAGTCAAGGAGCTAAACTTCAGAAAATTTCTTTAGAACATATCAGAGAAGTTTTCGAGTCACACGGGTATACCGTTGTAGAATAGGAGTCATTAAATGAGTGAGTTGATTAATAACAGAGAAAAAAGGCAGGAGTTACTGAAAACTCTGATCATGGAGCTACATAACGGAAAATCTTTTGAAGTAGTCAGAGACAAGTTTGAAAAAAACTTCAAAGAAGTCAGTGCAAGAGAAATTGCTGAAATGGAGCAGGCACTGATCAAAGACGGATTACCAGTTGAAAGCATACAGAAATTATGTGATGTGCATGCCGCTGTTTTTAAAGGTACAGTTGAGGAAATTCACAGACCTGAAGAAGAAGAAAAAATTTCAGGACATCCGGTTCACACTTTCTTACAGGAAAACAGATATATCGAAGGGAAAATCGAAACAATATATGATGCTATGGCGACACTTCAATATGGCCTTGCTGCAGCGGAAATCGTTAAACTTCAGGAAATTGACAAGCATTATGCCAGGAAAGAGAACCTTATATTTCCTTTCCTGGAAAAGCATGATATCACAGGTCCTCCTAAAGTCATGTGGGCTATTGATGATGAAGTCAGAAGTGAATTGAAAAGCTATGCAAAAATCAAAGAAGAAGAAATATCTATGCAAGAAGAAAGCATTAAAGGAACACTGAAGAAAATTGACGAAATGATTTATAAGGAAAACAATATTCTCATACCAATGACACTTGAAACCTTTTCCTCGGAGGAATGGGCAGCCATTGAAAAGGGAAGTGACGAGTACGGCTATGCTTTCATAAAAGTGATAAAAAACTGGATTCCGGAAATCACTAAGAAAGAAGAAAAAGAACCTTCAGATAATATAGACCATATCAGATTAAGTGCAGGGATGCTATCTCAGGAAGAATTGAACTGTATTTTAAACACACTTCCTGCTGACATTACCTTTGTTGACGATAATAATAAAGTAAAATACTTTTCCGAGGGGAAAGAACGGATTTTCCCTCGGCCCAGAACGATTATCGGAAGAGAAGTAAGGAATTGTCATCCACCAGCAAGTGTTCATATTGTTGAGAAGTTAATGGAGGATTTAAGATCAGGGAAGAAAGACAGCGAAGACTTCTGGATAAAAATGGGTGAAAGATTTGTCTATATCAGATATTTTGCTATAAGAAATGAAAAAAATGAATATTTAGGAACAATGGAGTTGACACAAGATATAAAAAATATAGTAGAATTAAGAGGAGAGAAAAGACTATTAAATGAGTAAAGGAGTTAGCATGTATGAGAGCAAAAGTTGATCAGTTGTTATGTACCGGATGTGGATTATGTGTTGACATATGCCCGGATGTTTTTGAAATGGACAACGATGTGGCATATGCAGAAGAAGATAATCTGGATTTCACTAATATTGATGATGCTGTTGAAGCAAGTGAAAGCTGTCCCGTTGAAGCGATTACCGTCGTCAGGTAAAAGCTTGATTGTTATTGATAATTCTAATCAGATATGGTAGGATGAAAAAAAGCTGATATTTTTATAAATCAGACTAAAAAATATTTTGGAAAATTTACGAGCGGTATCCACAATAGTGGAACTGAAACGGAGGAAATTATGGAAAGAGTTTCATCAAGAACTCAGAAAATGGTATTATCAGCCATTTTAAGTGCCATCACAGTCGTGCTTGGCATCACACAGATAGGATTTATTCCTGTCGGTCCAATCAGAGCAACCATATTGCACATACCTGTTATTATTGGAGCCATTTTCGGTGGACCAATAGTCGGGTCTGTCGTTGGATTGTCTTTCGGGGTCATGAGCTTTTTACAGGCACCTACAGATCCTACATTTGCACCGATCTGGGCTATCGGAGGATTCAGGGAAATCGTGCTGATTGCAGTGACGGCCATAATCCCAAGAGTATTAGTTGGTCTTGTCAGTGCTTACGTATATAAAGCTACTAATAAGATTGAAAGAAAGACATCAGTGATTCTGCTTTTTGGAGTTCAGATTTTTGCTTTCCTGTTTAATGCATATCAGATGATTGATAATATCAGGAATCAGCAGGCTTACTGGGTGAATATTGTCATAGCAGTAGCCATTCTGGTATTGTTATTTGTCATTACGAAAAACTATCAGAAATATAACATGCAGGCAGTGGTGACAGCAGTTGCAGGTACATTGACCAATACAGTGCTTTTCATCTTCTTTGCCTATCAGTTCTTCAAGTATGATTTTGCAACCGCCTTCAATATTGATGTCGGTACGGTCAAGGACCTTTGGCTGACTGCAGGCGTTACGAATGGATTACCTGAATTACTGGTTTCCATTGTCCTTGTCAATTACATTTCAATTGCGCTTTTTGCTTTTAAGAAACGTAATTAGCGTTGCTTGTTATTTTTTATATTAATAGATATAATTTAAAATACACAAAAGATGTGTGAAAGGATAAATATGAAAAAACAAACCACAATACTTGTTCTGTTCATCATCACCATTTTGATTATGACTGGATGCAGTAATAGCGATGGAGGATTCAATAAGAAGCTGAAAGATGAAAAACTGATTGCGGCGTTACGTGAAATCGTTGTGGAAGAACAGTTTGCCGTTGCCTCAACCATAGAGATATTTGGTATGTCCATAGATGATATCACTTATGTGTCTGGAAAAAACACCAGAACAGAAAGCGGTGATGGTTCAGTGAATATTTTTAATGCAGCAGAACATAAAAGTTATTCCTATATCACTGGTCAGAATACCGGGTATGTATCGCTGACAGATAATCAGAAGTTCTATAATCTGGATGAAATTTATGACAGTCCCGGAGCAAAGGCAAGAATTGAGAAATACAATGATGAGGATGTTGTTCTTATCGAAACAATTGAAGATGCTGATTCAGCCAGAATGGAAGTCTGGGTTTCAATCAAATATGCTTATCCGGTCAAAGTGAACATGTATTTGTCTGACCAGCTTCTCATGTCTCAGGTGGTGACTGAAATCAGAGAATTTAAAACTGACTCTGATGCTTTGTTCACTCCACCGGCTGACATTGTTTTTGAGGATTACAGTAATGCTTTTACCAATTGAATAAAAAAAACAAGACTCATATGGTCTTGTTTTTTTATGGAAGAGGAAATATATTATTTACGTTTGGTATAGTAATATTATATACAATAAATATGAACAAACTATTATGAAAGTGTGAACAATGTGTTAACAAAAGTAGTGGCTGGTATTTTGGTGAACAATGAGAAGGTTTATCTTTTTAAAAGGAAAAGTGAAGCTTTTAAAGACCTGTATGAATTTCCAGGAGGGAAAGTAGAAGAAAATGAGACAAACCAGCAGGCACTTAAAAGAGAACTCATGGAAGAACTTGATATTGATGTTACCGTCGGAAGAAAGATATGCGAAAAGAAAAATCATGAAATAGCGATAACTGCTTTTCTTATCAGCAGTTTTCGGGGAACGATTACATTGAAAGAACACAAGGATTTCATATTGATTGACCAGAAGACAATCAGAGATTATCCACTGGTTGACATCGATGTTTCCATTGCAGAGGACTTGTTTAAAAATCATGTTCTGATTTTCAGCAGCAAGCTTGGAAACATTAAAATCACAGGCAACCATATCAACATCACTTCTGTTTCTTTTACAGAAGAGGAGGAATGCGACAGTGATATTGACATATTGAATGTCTGTAAAAAACAGTTGAAGGAATATCTTCACAACGAAAGAAAATATTTTGATCTCCCTTTACATGTAGAAGGAACTGATTTTCAGAAACAGATCTGGGAAAAGACAAGTAAGATAGAATATGGCAGCACCTTAACTTACAGCCAACTTCATAAAGGCGCCAGGGCAGCCGGAAGTGCACTCTCAAGAAACAGGCATCTTATTATCATTCCCTGTCATCGGGTGACAAGAAAAGACAGCACCGGAAACTATCGCGGAGGTACAGACAGGAAAATAAAGCTGTTGGCAATAGAAAGGCGGTAAAAATGTTCGTCAAATATTCAAATAATCCAGTGATCGGAAGGACTGAGGGTACTTTTTACAGCATACATGCTGCGAACCCTGACCTGCTTAAGAAAGACAATCTGATTATGATGTATTTCAGAGGTCAGGGAGTAGAAAGATATGATCAGATAGGAGTGTGCACTGTTGAAGAGGACAAATTTGACGGTATCCATTTCAATCACTATGAGAACAATCCAATCATTAAAATCACAAATGATGAAAATGCTTTTGATAATCAATACATTTTAGATCCCGCTTCTGTCCTGTTCAATAACAAAGTTTATCTTTATTACTCCGGACGGTCAAACAAAAGGGGACTTTCTGTTGGTTTAGCAGTATCAGATGATGGTTTTGACTTTAAAAAACATGCTAAACCGATTATTGAGAACGCCATGGTTCCGGAAGTGGTTCTTCATAACAAAATCATTTATCTGTTTTATCAGCGGAAAATTGATCAGCAGTTTAAGATTTTCGTCTCTGAGAGTATCGATGGATTGCATTTTGAAAATGAAAAGCTGGTCTTTGAATCCACTGGAGATGTCAGCGATTTTGACGGATTCTCCATTTCCACAGTCAGAATCATTAAAGAAGAAGAATATTACTATATGATATATGGTGGTGGAAACCGGTTTGATGACTATCCGAACGGATTCGGAATCGCACGTTCTACCAATCTGATAACATGGAAACGTTCCGGCAAAAATCCGATCCTTCAAAGAGGGGAAATTGGCAGCTTTGACGAAGGAGCGATCTGGTTTGGTACACCTTATCTATATAACGGAACCTATTATCTATGGTATGAAGGAACAGGGTCAGGTAAAGACAATAAGGAAATTTCCGAATTTATCAGGAATCATGATTATGGCTTATATGCCAAAGAGAGTTTTTCACAGATAGGGCTGGCAACATACAAAGGAAAACTCAGTGATTTCTTTGATTAAATCCATCCTTTTTCACTGGCTGTTCTTTTAATATCACCGATGACAATTGATTCCTCTTCCTGCTTTTTCCTGATAAAATTAGACGCAGACAACAAAGAATCATATTGTCCGGCATCAATATACTGCAGGTTGTCTAATTTACTGACCTGCAGTTTTCCTGCCTTAAGGTACTCATTATTCAAATCGGTGATTTCGAGCTCACCACGTAATGATGGACGAAGGTTCTCTGCTTTTTTGACACAGGTGTTATCATAAAAGTAGAGTCCGGGAATCACATAATCTGAAGAGGGATTGACTGGCTTTTCCTTAATTTCTGTTAATTGACCGTCATCATTAAAAAAAGCAACTCCGAAATGTTCAGGATGGCTATGTCTGCATGCAATGACTGCACAATCTTTTAATTGACTCCTTATGCCGATGATATCTTCTTCCAGTGTATCTGAATACAGAATGGTGTCACCGAGAACCAGACATACCTGATCGTTCTTAATGAAATCTGCACCTAATAGAATAGCCTCTGCAATCCCATGTGGCTGTTTTTGTATGCAGTAACTGATGTTCAAACCAAAATCGCTGCCGTTTCCGAGGATTTTTTTGTAATGCCCAAGATTACTGCTGTCAGTGATAATCAGTATTTCTTTCACATTCGCGTACATGAGAAGAGAGAGCGAATAGTAAATCATAGGTTTGTCATACACTGGTAAAAGATGTTTTGTGATTACTTTGGTAATCGGATACAATCTGGTTGCTTTCCCGCCGCCTAAAAGAATTCCTTTCATAAATGAATCTCCTTTTTTATCATAACAGGATAACAGCGATACCCTTTTGATATCAGATAAGAGACCAGCAACAGCTGCTTTTCTCCATCTCGTGCAATCAGTTGAGCACATCCGTCACCATGAGAGCCGACTCCCTTGCCTCCATAGATAAAGGGGTATATGCTTTTATCATTCAGCAGAGAGTGTAATAAGGGTGAAGACAGGTCCTCTTCAGAAAAAGGCTGAACATGCCTGTCAAACTGCTTTTGAACCTTATTCATGAGGTGACCAAGCTGCTTCACTTTTCCTTTTTTCAGAAAAGAAGCAGCTTTTTCAATTGTTCTTATATTATACTTCCCAAGATAGCGATGGAAACCTCTTTCTTTTCTGTTCCTGGGGAAGGGATAATGACTGTTCAGGTTGTCGAGAATCACTCTGGTGTTTTTTACTCCGTTTAAATCAACAATGACAAGGTAAATGTCTTTTGCCATTTCAATATTCGAGTAGACGGTTCTGCCATGATTAAAAGCCAGGTGCATGATGGATTTCGGATAAGCACAGGCATGATCCATTCGTCCACACCTTGAGTGAGAGATGTTTTCACATAAAAAAGCGATTTCCCGCTCATCATCAAAGGTCAGACCAAGATGATAAACCCTGTTAAACGCTCTTACCAGTAAAACAGAAAAACTCGCACTCGAGGCTAACCCTTTTTTTATCGGAAGTGTTGTTTTGTAATTATCAAGAAAAATCCCCTCCACATGATAATGCCTGATCATATATTGACAGATAGAAGCTGCATATGAAAAAAAATGATGTTCGTCAATATATACCTGAAGCTCGCTGACATCAGCGGCACATAATAATGTTAACTTTTTTTCCATATCGTTTTCGTTGATCACCGAATTTATTTCAATATGTGTGCTTTTTTCTGCTCGGGCATATATGCCTAAATCAAGCAGTGATACGAGAGCACTGCCTGAGGGAATTTTCTTATTCTGTGGTTGGTATAAACTGGCCCAGTCCGAATGTTCTCCAAAGAGACAAAGTCTTCCCGGAACAAATAATTCCATGGTCAATCCTTACATAGTTTGTTCATCCATATTACCATATCACCTGGATAACGATTTGTCCACAGACAATAGGGAACTGCTGTGATTTTAAAATCTTCATAGGCAGCCTTACCTGAGACGCTGTAAAGAGGAGAAAGAGATTCATCTGATTTTATTTTATGAACGACTCCTTCAATGTAGGCACAGCCACCTAAAAACAGCTGATCATAAATCACTTTGAATTTTGTGTCTTTGGACAGATAGAGATGATTCAGATTCACTTTGTTGTCTATATGTTCAAGACAGTAGATCACAGGACCTCGTTGAATCGCTAATTTATTGACATTCTGGCGAACACTTGGATGTGACTGTATGGTGTTGACAGGCATGTCAAGCGTCAGGTGAATTTCATCATCATTCAAAAATGCTCTCTCGATATACAGATAACCGTCTTTCACTTCATAATTCAGCTTTTTATGATCAAGTCTGACTGTATAATGTTCACACCAGGAGGGGATTCGTAACGCTAGAGTAAATGTCTTTTCAACCGCAGTTTTAATTCTAAGTACTATGTTTTCATCAAAGGGATAGGAAGTATGCTGCTCAATAAGAACATCTCCGAATGTCAATGTACTTCCGGCATACAGATTGACAAAAACAGTATCTTCTGATGTGGCATACATATATTGCCCAAGAGAAGAAAGGAGCCTTGCGATATTTGGAGGACAGCAGGCGCAGCCAAACCATTTTTTTCTTTTGTAACCCATGTTTGACTTTAGTCCTAATGTGTCATAATCCACTGCCTGCTTATTGACTTCCAGAGGATTCGAATAAAAGAACTCAGTTCCGTCAAGACTCATTCCACTTAAAATACCATTGTAAAGTGCTTTTTCAAATATATCCATATACTTTCCGTTTTTTTCATACAGAAACATTCGATGAACAAAAAAAGCAAGAGCAATGGAAGCACAGGTCTCCGCATAGGCAAGTTCATTTGGAAGATCATAATCAAAAGAGAAATTTTCAATTTTCAATGAAGATCCGACACCACCGGTGATATACATTCTCTGATTGACAACATTATCATATAACCGTTTACAGGCGGTAATCAAATCGGTATTATTTGTCCGATAAGCGATATCTGCCACTCCTGAAAGATAATAAAGAGCCCTGACTGCGTGGCCTTCCACTTTCTGCTGCGATAAAACAGGTTCATGAGCCTGGATGTAAGCGTGTTTTTTCAATGCGGGGATATGATAATCATAAAACTGAATGGAAGGGTCTGCTTTTTCTCTTTCAATATCATAATAGTTAGGAGATTTTCCTCTTTCAAGAACAAAGAACTCAGAAAGGTCAAGGTATTTCTTATCTTTGGTCACATCAAATAATTTTACCAGAGCCAGCTCGATTTCTTCGTGACCTGGGTATCCTTTGAGTTTTCCCTCCTCATTTCCGAAGATAGAACACAATAAATCAGCATACCTTTTCATGATATTCAGAAACTGATCTTTTCCTGTCGTTTCATAATAGGCGACGGCAGCTTCAATTAAATGCCCTGCACAATAAAGCTCATGCTTGTCTTTCAGATTACTGAAGCGTTTACCAACTTCCACAGTCTGATAATATGAATTGAGATATCCGTCTTTCTGCTGTGATTTTTCCATGATATCAATAATCTCATCCACTTTTGATTCAAGCTCTTTATCAGGTGAAGAAGCTAATGAATAAGCACAGGCTTCAATCCATTTGGCAACATCGGAATCCCAGAAAAAGTGAGGTTTATCAGGCATTCCTTCTTTCCAGGTCATTTTCATGCTGTATAGACGTCCGGTATTAAGAAGCTGTTCATACTCTGTTTTTAGAGTCACCTTGCGATTGACTTCTGCTCTTTCAAAAAGAAACCCGCTATTTAATTTTACATGTTGTAAATTTGCTTTGTTAATCATTTTATTTCACCATTTTCTTTACTTTTCTGTAAATCTATTATATATTTCATAAATAATTTATTCAACTTGAATTAATAGTAAATAAAATGTATTATATAGTATGTAAAAATATAAATGTGGAGAGTAAAACTACATTGTTAACAGAAGAAAAATTATTAGTGACCGGAGGCAGAAAGCTGGAAGGTAAAGTAGAAATAAGTGGTGCTAAAAATGCTGCAGTTGCTATCATAGCAGCAGCATTATTAGTAGAAGGTCAAGTGACCATAGAGAATATTCCCAATATTACAGATGCACAAGTGATGTTAAACGCCCTGGAAAACCTGGGCGTTGAAGTTGTGCGGCTGGATAATAAAACTTATCGGATTGATGCAACAAAAATCAATAATCATAAAACACCATACGGAGAGCTGAGCAAGATCAGATCCTCATACTATTTTGTCGGCGCACTGCTTGGCAGATGCAACAATGCAGAGGTGACATTCCCCGGTGGCTGTAACTTTGGACAACGTCCTATTGACCAGCATATCAAGGGATTTGAGGCACTGGGTGCTACTGTTGAAATATCAGGAGGATATATCAAAGCCAAAGCCAAAAAGCTCATAGGTTCAAAAGTATACTTCGATGTTCCTACAGTAGGCGCTACCATCAACACTATTCTTGCAGCGACATTAGCTGAAGGAGTCACCATTCTTGAAAATTCAAACAGAGAACCGCATATCGTTGATATGGCCAATTTTCTTAACATGATGGGTGCTGATATCAAAGGAGCCGGAACCAATGTCATTCGTATTACAGGAGTTCATAAACTTGAAGGCGGAAAAACCTATACCGTGTCACCTGATATGATTGAAGCGGGAACATTCATGATTGCAGCAGCTGCAACAAAAGGGAATGTGACTGTTGCCAATATCATTCCGGAACACATGGAATCGCTGTCTGCCAAATTGATTGAAACAGGAGCCACGATTGAAGTAGGAGATGACTACATCACTGTAAAGGGAACAAAAAAGTCTGTACCTGTCAATATCAAGACACTTCCATATCCTGGTTTTCCAACTGATCTGCATCCTCAGATGGTCAGTTATTTATTAGACATTGACGGACAGAGCAATTTGACAGAAGGTGTGTTTGACACCAGACGGTTTAACTATGTAGAGCAGCTTCAGCGCATGCAGGGTGATATCCGTATCGAAGGATCAACCGCCATCATCAACGGAGGGAAAAAGCTAAACGGAGCCCCCGTCAGAGCAAGTGACTTAAGAGCAGCAGCGGCACTGGTGATTGCCGGACTGGTGGCAGATGGTGTGACTTGCATCTATAATCTAGAATATTTAGACAGAGGATATGAAAACTTTGTTGAGAAAATACAGGCACTTGGTGCCAATGTAAAACGAGTTAAGGAGAGTTAAGATGGCAGTAAACAAACTGGAACTGATCAGAGATCTTTCAAATGCAAACGGGATTTCAGGATTTGAAGAAGAAGTAGCAGCGGTAGTCAAGGATTATGCATCTGAAAGTTCAGATGTTTTTGTTGATGCAATGAATAATGCTTATTTAAACAGAAAGCAGAATACCGGGAAAAGACCAATCGTGATGATTGACGGTCACTCTGATGAAGTAGGATTCATGGTGGAATCCATCAACACAAAAGGGCTGATCAAATTTATTGCCATGGGAGGATGGGCAGCCTCTAATGTAGCGGCACATCTTGTCAGAATCAGAAATTACAGAGGGGAATACATCAGAGGAATCACTACCTCAAAGCCACCTCATTTCCTGTCTGATGCAGAGAAAAATGCTGCTCCCAATATCGATAATATGTTTATAGACATCGGCGCGACTTCAAGAGAAGAAGTGACTGAAACCTTTGGAATTGATGTCGGTTGTCCGGTAGTTCCTGAAGTTGAATTTGAATATAACGAAACCACAAAAATGATGATGGGAAAAGCTTTTGATGACAGAATCGGCTGTGCCTGTGTCATCGGAGTACTTGATGAGCTGAAAAACAGGAAAGTGGAAATTGATGTTGTCGGTACCATCTCCACTCAGGAAGAAGTTGGCCTTCGCGGATCAAAAGTGACTTCCAATAAAGTCAAACCTGATATTGCCATTGTTTTTGAAGGTACACCGGCAGATGACGGTTTCAGGGGAACATTTGAAGCACAGGCCGCATTAAAATTCGGACCGCAGGTCAGACACAGAGATGCCTCAATGATTACACATCCGCGTTTTCTTGCTTTTGCCAGATCGATTGCCGTTGAAAAAGGAATCGCTTTTCAGGATGCCGTGAGAGCCGGAGGAGGAACAGACGGAGGCAGTATCCATTTAGCTCATAATGGTGTTCCAACCATAGTCATCGGTATTCCTGTAAGATATATCCATACACACTACGGATATTGCGCTTATGAAGATTACGAAGCGGCCATCCAATGGGGAGTTGCTATTATAGAAAAATTGAATATACAGGTTATTGAAAGCCTTTAGGTGAATGTATGAAAAATTTAAAATGGTATGAAAAACCCATCCTGCTTTCTGCTGTTCAATGTAATTATGGTGAAGACAGTTTTGACATCATGAAAAACCATGTCGTCAAGAACCATTTCACAGGCGAACAGCTTTTACATGTCAATGCTACCGGCCATGTCTCTTCCTATGTTGAAGACCGTGACGGAGAAAAACTGGACAGATACCTTAAGGAAGCAAAGAAAAACAATCTGAGAGAAATTCTATACTGGAATGTTCACTGTGTTTATGAGGAAACCATTTTATTGCATCCGGAGTGGAAACAGCTTGATAAAAAGGGCAATCCTATCAGAGCTTATGGAAACCAATATATCATCTGCATTAATTCCCCATGGCGGGAAACTTATGAGAAAAATCTTGAAAAACTTTGTCAGCACCCATTAGACGGACTGTTCCTGGATGGGCCTGTTTTCATGCAGAATGGCTGTTACTGTGAGTACTGTCAGGAAAAGTTCAAGAATCAATACCATAAAGAGATATTCAAATCAGAGTACAGTGAGTTCCTTGCTTTCAGAAGAGATTCTGTCACAGAGATGATTAAGAATACTTTTGAGACAAAAAATGCGATTAACAGTGATATCATGCTGTATATAAACAATTCTGCCTTAAGAGCAGATGTGACAGGAAGCAATACGACCAGTGTCTACCCATATGTTGACTTTTTAGGAACAGAAGGGGGGTTCTGCTGGATCAATAAAGACTTTGATTACACAAGAACCACTTCTCATGCCAAATATATTGAGACAAAAGCCAACGGGAAACCATATGTCATCTTTATTGCAGGAGATGCAAAACCATACTCATACTTCATGTATACCGGTGATGAAACAAAAAGACTGTATCAGTTATCCTTAGCACAAGGTGCCAATATCTGGTATGGTATCCATGGCCCGACCAAACTGATGAAATCTGAAGCGGGAAGAGCTGTCAACCGATTGAATCAGTTTGTTCTTGCCAATGAAGAATATTTCATTAAAACAAAGAGTGACAGCAACATTGGGCTGTTATGGTCAGATGCTACTGCTAATTATTATGCATCAAGTGTCGTAAAGACAGATTTCACTGAAAAGCAGGAAATAGGGAGTGATGATAAAAAAGGAAACCACCATGATGCATTACTCGGGTTTGTTGACATTCTTCAAAGAGAACATAATCAGTTTGACATCATAGACCAGGATTGCATTTATGATAAGAGAATATTTAATTATCAGTGCCTGATTCTTCCCACCTATGCCTGCATGAGTGAAGCTGAAGCATTGATAGTAAAAGAATATGTCAATAAAGGCGGGAATATCATCGCGACATTTGACACAGGCGTTTATGATGAACTGGGAAATAAAAGAGAGAAAGGCATCCTGGATGACCTGTTTGGAATTAGGAGAGAAAAACTCGTGACTTATTCAGATGTCGGTGTGGCATATGGTGAATTCCAGGAGGAAATTGAAGAAAAAGTGTTTCCGCATAGCGGAAGCTCATGGGTCATTGATGTCAATGATGATACAGAAGTCCTCGGTAAAGTATCTTATGAAATGCCGGGAAGATATGTGGCTTACCCTGAAGAGTTTTACCCCTGTATGGTAAAACATCACTTTGGTAAAGGACAGGTTGTGTATATCTCATCCACCATGTCTGAAACCTACTTTAAGTGGTGTAACCCAAATTTAAGAGCATGGACGCAACGGCAGCTTGATAAGATGGCAGTAAGGACCGTAGATACAGATGCGCCTCAAAGTGTTGAGATGAGCCTGAGAAAACAAGAAGGCAGTGATAGAAAAATACTTCATATCGTCAACATGACCAGAGGTCCGGGAAGACCGATGGAAGAAACCATCAATGTACATGACATTCATGTGACTGTTACAGGAATGAAAGCAAAAACAGTCAAGGGAATTTACACAGGAAAAGACATGGAGTTTATAAACACCCTGGAAGGGGTGAAAATCAAAATAGATGAACTTTCAGACTACGAAGTGCTGGTTATAGAATAAGGAGGATTATTATGTTGAATGTAGGAATTATCGGATGCGGTTCAATTACAGTGCATAGACATGCACCGGAAGTGTTTCAGAATGAAAATCTGACATTGTATGGAGTGTATGATCCCATTACTGCCCATGCTAAGGCAATCGTTGAGAAATACAGCGGCAAAATTTATGAAACCGTCGATGAGCTGATTAATGATGACAATCTTGATATCATTATTGTCGCCACACCGAATAAATATCATGGACCATATTCAATTGCAGCATTAAATGCTGGAAAGCATGTTCTATGCGAAAAACCTATGGCTGCCAACCTTGAAGAAGCAAAAGAGATGATTGAAGCGGCCAAAAAGAATGACAGGAAACTTATGATCGGTCAGAATCAACGATTGATTCCTGCTCACATCAAAGCAAAGCAGATCTTAGACAGCAAGGAGCTTGGCAAAATACTCACATTCCAGACCGTTTTCGGCCATAGAGGCGCAGAAAGATGGTCAATCGCAAAAAGTCCTAGCACCTGGTTCTTTAATAAAGAAGAAGCCATTTTCGGTGCCATGGGTGACCTTGGAGTACATAAAGCAGATTTAGTCAGATGGCTGGTGGGAGAAGAATTTGTCAAAGTCAGTTCTTTTGTTTCAGTGAGAGATAAAAAATATAAGAGCGGAGACTATATCAACATTGACGACAATGCAGTCTGCATACTGCAAAGTGAATCAGGAATCGTAGGAACACTGGCTGTATCATGGACTTATTACGGCGGTGAAAGCAATGCGACGATATTCAATTGTGAAAAAGGAGCATTATGGTTATTCAGAGATCCTGAAGCACCGATAAAGATCAAATATGCTGACGGTTCTGAAACAACGATAAAGATTGGTACGATTTCCACCAATGACAAGCAGGTGACATCAGGTGTTGTTGATCTGCTGGTAGACAGCATACTAAATGACACCAAGGTATTGATTGATGGATATGAAGGCTATAAAGCACTTGAAATCATTGCAAACTGCGTTAAATCAGCAGAAACAGGGGAAACCATTAAATTCTAAAAGATAAGATACAATAAACAGGCGGCAAACATGATGTTTGCCGCTTTTTTTTTAGCTCAATTATATAATAAAAAATTATACTTTAAAATCAGACATATATTTTAAATTTCTTTTTTGTGCTTCTTTATAACTTTGATCATTAGCTCTTGCTGAAATAACGATGATTATCATTTTCATTTCACTTCTCTTTAAAGCATAAACAACTCTAATCCCAATTCCTTGATACTTTATCTTGAAAAACCCTGTTAAATCATGTCCTTTAATATTGCCAAGAGGATTGCCATATCCTCCCTCTCTCTTTGGTAGAGGGTTCTTACCAACTTTATTTATTCCAGTTAAAACCTGGTGTTTAATATTATTATCCATATGTTTTAAATCTTTCATGGCTTCAGGAATAAACAGAATTTTCCACATCAATCAATTTCCACACTATCTTTGTTTTTCTCAAGCTCCTCTTTAGAGACTCCTAATTCATTCAATACTTCATCAAACTCAATCATTTCATCATTTTTTAAGCCCGATGTTCTTTTTGCTGCAATTAACAGTAGTTCCAAATTTTCCTTAGCTTCCATTAGCTCTTTATATTCTTCAATTGACATTATGATGGCTGCAGGTTTATTGTTTTTGATGACTATAAACTGATTCTTATGATCATCCACACTTTGAATAACCTTCGATGCTTGTCCTCTACCTAAATCAGAAACTGAAATAAATTTGTCTAATACACTTTTAAAATTAATATCTTTAGTAATCATTTTTCACACCTCTTTAGAGAAGTATAGCACATTACAATTTGCATGTAAATATGCATGCACTTATTAAGCTGTTTCTTTTTATATATTTGTAATCTATCATAAATTATTTAAATCTTACGAATTTATCAACGATTGATGCATCATCTCTTAACAGATTCAGCATTCGCTGTGCTGGACCGCCTGGAATATTTTCACCAGATTCCCATGCTTCTATAGTTTTTATTGATACACCCATTAAACAGGAAAATGTTTTCTGGGATAAGTCTAATGATTTTCTGATGTTCTTAATGTCAGTTTTTTCAAATTTATCAACAGGCAGAATTTCAAGAACCCTTGTACGAACTTTTAAATTCCCTTTCTCATACTCTATTGCTTCTTGAAGGCCTTTTACAATACTGTTGTAATTACTCATTTTTTTCAACTCCTTCTTTAATAGGTTAATTAAAATCCTCAGTTCTGTCTTTTCTTTTTCTGTTAAAGATACCTTTTTATTCTTAGTATATATTGTTATCAAGTATATTTTCTCATAGAAAGCAAAATCAACATATAAAGTTCTAGTACCACCACGTTTTCCGTTATTATCAATTCTCCATCGTAGTTTTCTCAATCCACCTGTTCCTTGAATAAGGTTTCCTGCCTCAGGATTTTGGCATAAATAGCATTCAAGATTACTAAGGTTTTCCTCTGATAAACCTGCTTTTTCCCATGCAGTCACAAATTCAGGTAATTCAATAAATTCTCTATTCAACTGTACTCCTATTCCATAATACCCTATTGAATAGGGTATTGCAATACTAAAAATTTTTTCTAGATATAAAAACAGTCTAACAGACAAATAAAATATCATCCATGAAGTATAGTTTAAACAAAGGTTGTAAGGATTCTTGAACCATTCTATTAGATTTCAATCTTAAAAGTTAGTAATATTCGGATTTTAGCAAGAAAAATAACCTAAAAACAATAATTATGATAAAATATGGGTATGATAAAAAAGAAAATAAAATGACTTAGGAGAATTCTTTGAAAAAAACAATAATCATATTAATTATCATTTTAGCACTCATCCTGAATGTTTCCTGTGCACTGACAGATAACCAGGCAAGTGATAAGATAATCATTGCTGTGGGGATAGTCCCCGAAGCAGCATTTGTTGAAAAAGTGGCAGGTGATTTAGTGGAAGTGGTTACACTTATTCCACCTGGAAACAGTCCTGCAAATTACCAGCCTTCAGCCAAGGAAATGGCAAAGCTTTCTGATGCTAAAATATATTTCACCATGCAGATGCCAACTGAGGAAGCGAATATATTACCTAAAATCACTGATTTTAACAGTGATATTATCATAGTGAATTTAAGGGATAAAAGCAGGTTGGTTTACCCACTGGTTACTTCATCTGATCCGGATCATGAAAGCGCAGATGGTGTTGACCCGCATTTATGGTTATCCCCTAAAAGAGCCATTGTCATGGTACAGGAAATTGCAAATCAGCTGTCTGCATTGGATCAAGGTAATGAAGATATTTATCTGAATAATGCAAAGAGCTATATCAAAGAACTTGAAAACCTTGATGCTCAGATTGCTGATATTACCAGTAAATTGGAGAACAGGACTTTTTTGATTTATCATGGGTCATATGCCTATTTTGCAGATGATTATCAGCTGACTATGATTGCCATCGAAATCGCAGGTAAAAAAGCAACCGCAGCAGAAATGCAGCAGGTGATTGACCTTGCCAAATCAAGCGGGATAAAAAAAGTGTTTTATCAGGAAGAATTTGATGATTTACAGGCAAAGACAGTCGCCAGTGAGATAAATGGAAATGTTGTCAAAGTAGCACCACTGTCTTTTGACTATATCAATAGCCTGCTGGAATTTGCCAATGCACTGAAAGAATAAGGATACAAGGAATGACTGAAAAAATAACATTTGAAAATATCAGATTTTGTTATGGAGAAGTATGTGCCATCAATAACGCAAATTTTGACATAAAGAAGAATGGAATCACCGCCTTTGTAGGACCTAACGGAGGTGGTAAGAGTACACTTGTCAAACTGTTGGTTGGATTGTTGAAACCGAGTTTAGGTAAAATAAAGCTTTGGGAGAATGCCGTGATTGGTTATGTACCTCAGGTGGTACCCTTTGACACTTCCTTTCCAGCCACAGTCAGAGAACTGGTATTGATGGGAACACAAAGTAACAAAATAGCCCCTTTTAAATATTACAGCAAAAAAGATAAGCAGACTGCAGATGAAGCGATTCAGGAACTGTCACTTCAAGGACTTGAACAAAGAGAAATAAGTCAGCTATCTTTAGGACAACTGAAAAGAACGCTGATTGCCAGAGCACTTGCTTCAAAGGCGGATATCCTTGTCCTTGATGAACCAGATGAAAGTCTTGACATCAATACAACAAGAGACCTATATGAGATTATCAGCAGATTGAAAAAGGATAAGACAATCATTATTGTCAGTCATAGAATTGCAGATGTTTTAGAGTTTGCAGATAGTGCACTATATATAAGAGGGACAGCCAAACTCTATGATAATCCAAAAGAACTTAAAGAAATATTATTAAAGGATGGTATATTCGGTTTATGATACAGGCAGTGTTAAAATATACATTCATGCAGAATGCGATTTTTGCAGCGATACTGGCAAGTATCGTTGCCGGGGTCATAGGCACCATTGTCATGGAAAAGAAACTGGTCAGCATGTCCGGAGGAATTGCGCACGCTTCTTTCGGGGGGATAGGTCTCGGTTATCTTCTTAATTTTGAACCCATTTGGGGAGGATTGGTTTTTGCTGTCGGATCTTCGCTGGTTATTTCAAAGATATCAAAAAACGGAAAAATCAAAGCAGATACATTAACCGGTATTCTATGGTCTTTCGGGATGGCACTTGGCATATTGTTCATTGCTCTTTCGCCTGGATATATGCCTGATATGACCAGTTACCTGTTTGGAGATATCTTATCGGTATCAAACAGTTCACTGATTTATATGGCTGTTTTCACAGTCATCATCACCTTCTTGTTCATCATGTTTTTCAATGCTTTCATGCTCTACCTGTTTGATGAGGAATATGCTAAATCAACCGGGATGAAAACCAATGTGCTTGAAACACTCACCTATATCATGATACCCATGGGAATCATTGTACTGATTAAAATCGTAGGGATCATATTAACCATTGCATTGATGACCATTCCTGTCTCCATTTCAAAGATGCTTTTTAAATCACTTAAACAAGTGGTCTTTTCTACCATTGTGACCAGTATCATACTATGTTTTGCAGGAATCACCTTATCTTATTACATCAATATTCCATCTGGAGCCTGTATCATACTTTTCAGTACACTGGTTTACTTTATTATCTGGTTATTTAAGATAGGGTTAAGAAAATGGCTGCATTCTCATAGAAAACATGGCGAAGGACATATGGAGCACCATTAAGATTATAATTATCTCTCATTACTTGACACCGATTTTTAAAAGAAATATGATGGTATCGGAAGTGGTTTGAAACAATGATTCTGCCAGTGAATTAAGAATCAGAACTGTCTATTATATTATTGCAAAAATGGAGAATATGAATGATGAGCATGATAGAAAAAAACATTAACGATTTTTTCAATTTGCTTGAAATGGATTCTGATAAAAATGGAGAACATTTTTACAAAGCACTGATTTCCTCGTCAATTTATCATTTTCTTGATCATCAGACCAAAGAAACAGCTTATGAAGTATACAGTGCTTTTTTTGATATTTATCGGATCAAGAGAAATGACGGTAAATCTTTCATTGATTTGCTTGATGTGATGAGAAAATATGAAGAGACAGCGGCGACACTGAATGATAAACAACGGGATCACTACAATCATTCCGTAAATGTGTTTATTCTCGGATTATGCATTTATTCACAGAATGCATTCTTCAGAGAAGCTTTTCATGCCGGTGATTTTGATGTTGAAAACAGACATTTATATAAGACTCCTCATGAGGAGTTCCTGTTTAGCTGGGGTATTGCAGCATTATTTCATGACATCGGCTATCCGGTTGAAATCATCAACAATCAGATCAAAAAGTATATTTCGTTTATCTGTCACAGAAAAGAGAAGGGAATGGAAATCAATCCCTATATTGCTTATTTCAATTTTGACAAATTGAACTGCATAAATGACAATCAAGTGACAGAAACACTGATGGCAAATGGACTGGATTATAACAGACCGACTGATCTTCTGTCCTACTATTTCCATAATTCGTTCAATATTGACCTGCAGACCATCAAGGATAAAATGGATCATTTTCTGTTATCTATGCAAAAAAGCGGATTTGTCGATCACGGTTTCTATAGCGCGCTGATTATACTGAAGTGGTATGGTATGATGCTGCTGCAGAACATCTTTCCGACAGGAGTACTGTATAATCAGATTCTTGATTCTGCAGCCGCTATTTTTCTTCATAATGCCTACAGGCATGTCCTGATGAAAGAACCTTTTTCACTTGGTAAAATCAGTCCATACCAGCATCCGATTGCTTTTCTCCTGATTTTATGTGATGAAGTGCAGGAATGGAAACGCGAAGCATATGGCATCATAGACAGAGATACTGTTTCGGTAGCTGATTCAGAGATTTTTATTGATGATGATTGCTTTAAAGTACACTATATTGCGAAAAACGGTGCCTTCAATGAAAGCTTTGCTCTTGAAAAAGAAAATCTTATTAATACTGTTACTGATATTAATATGATATTCAAAAAAGGTATTACAATGACAGCTACCTCTCATACCGAATATTTGATTGATATGATCAGAGAATCAGATCAGCAGGTCATGCCAAGGCTGATTATTGACAATATTGAAATGCTGGCAAAAACCATTCATGAAGAACATAATAAGAAGCAGATAGAGAATTATCCTGATAAACCCCTGGAATATCCTACATGGGAAAGTCTTCCTGATATGCTGAAATACTCTAATGTCAGACAAGTGAAATCCATTGTCGAAAAAGTGAGACTTTTACATTGCTATATTTCAGACAAAGATGAGAGCGGAATCAAAGTCACAGAATTCACAAATGAAGAGATTGAATATCTTTCCAAGTATGAGCATGCCTCCTGGGTCAGGGAACGGCTCGAACATGGCTGGAAATATGACACCATACGAGACAATGAGAAAAAAACGACTCCTTATCTGGTTCCATATAATGAATTGAGTGAGGAAATCAAAGAACTGGACAGAAATACAATCAGGCATATCATTCCTTTATTGAACAGCATTGACCTTCATGTCTATCGACAGACTACATAGAGGGTTAAAAACGACTTCATCAGCAAAATGACAGCAAAAGGACACATCTCAGTAGCAGGGTGAGAACTTTTCCGCAAAAAAGTCTATGCAGACAATCTTCAGCTCATTATTTTTATCCCGGTATACTTCAGAAACCGTTCTGCAGAGATCACCTGTTGCCATTGACAGATAATCCTCTGAAATATACAGATTATTCTGACTGCTCATCAGGTGATAGTAATATCTTTTTAGTGAATGGTCAGCTCCTTTACTGGCAGGTGAAAAAAGCAGGTTATTATTCTTCAACCGGTAATCAGGATGGAAAACCGTATCACTGATTTGAATACCGGCTTCATCCAGCACATAGATGCACTCAAAGTTCTGTTTATTCATGATGATATCCTTCATCAGATTTTCAATGTCATCGGTGCAGCTTCCTGAGAGCTGCTCGATGATTTCTGATGCAACCAGTTTAATTTTATCTAAAAATACTTTTTTAAATGCATTTGATTCTCTGATATGCTTTTTATACCTGCCTGTCAACTCGAAAATGGTCGATTGTATTTCATGGGAAGTAATCTTGCAATCAACCGGTTTTGAAATAAGATACCCTTGTATCATGTCCAATCCAAGCTCAGTCACAGTGATGGCTTCCTCATAAGTCTCCACACCTTCAGCCACCACCAGCGCGCCGATGCTTGAAGACAGATTGACCAGTGATTTGAAGACTTCCTGTTTGTAGTAATTCTTATCAATATCAGTGACCAGAAAACGGTCTATTTTGATGATATTAGGATTCAGAAGCGGTATTCTGTTGAGATTGGAAAAACCTGACCCTACATCATCTAGGGCAATCATGAATCCATATTCCTTATATCTTCTTGAAAAATCATACAAAGCATCTGTTTTAGGTGTCTTTGACTCATTGATTTCAAGAATCACCTCATGAGGTTTAATACCCAGCCTGTTTACCATGTTTAAAATATGGTCTGAGGGACCGACACTGTTTAATATGGCACTTTCCACATTGATGAAAAGAATTAATCCTTCATGGTCTTTTCTTATTAACTTGAATTTTGTCAAGGCATCTTCTCGACATGCCCTGTCAAGTTTAATCAGGTCAGCAATGTTTTTTGAAGCCTGCTTGAATAGTATGACAGGAGGGATGACATCCTTGTTTTTCTCATCAATACCTCTTGATAACGCTTCTATACCGATGACTGTTTTCTTCTTGACGGATATGATAGGCTGTAAAACAGTAAAAAGAAGCTTTTCGTCTATCATCCTTGACAGATCATAGTGGTCATTCATGTAAATGCTAACACCTTTCTAAAAAAAACAATGTCGCTTTTTGTTAGCGACATTGCCTGATTTGAAGTATATTATAGACTAAGGACAATGTCAATATTTTAGGCAGCTAAATATTTTTTTAAGTGCTGCAGCCTGCAACAGGATAATTTTAGGTATTGAAAAATTTTGAATTGTGATACAATTCATATGAAAAAGATGACATGAATATGGTCACATGAATTATGTAAATGTACTTGGCATTAAGGAAAGCGCTTAATATATGGTAAATGAAAACAGCAGAAACACGCAAAAAAAACCGGTTAGCAGAAGGATTGCAATGAAGACCCTTATTATTCTATTTGCTGTTTTAATTTCTGCTATCATTGTTCCTTCAATTATTCTAAGTGACAGCAGTACACCTGCTTTTGAATTCATTGCTTATCAGGAGGATATTGAAAGCACGGTATTGAATGTCGGAGAGTTTATTGACCTTACCATTTATGTAAGTGACTGTACCCTGTCAACATTAACATTACCTGTTCATTTCAACAAGGATGTCGTTGAAATATGGGCCGTTGATGAGTCGCAGAAAGTAGCTGATGGAGTCTTTGATCAAACGACATTCAATGCAGGTGATGTCGGAGTAGCCCAAGGTCAGGTTTTTGACCCCCTAAACTGGGATGGTGACCTGGTGTTCAATTCAGTTTATCCGGCAGTTAATAACAGTGAAGGTCTGATGAAGATCGTCGCTTACAGAACTTCTGAAAGAGCCATTATTCGTGAATCAGTGCTGACCATTCATTTTAAAGTGATTTCAGAAGGTAATCCGGAAATAAGATTTGCATCAGATTCAGATGACTATTATGACATGACCGCACCGGCTGGAGCCAGGATTTTCAATAATAGCGGAGAACTGGTATTTGATGAGATCATTCCTGTTCTTTCTGCAGTAGATCAGAATAAAAGAACAATCAATTTCATCAGCAATGGAGGATCTGAAGTAGCATCAATCAGAGATGATATCAATACGGTAATTTCACTTCCTGTCTCTACTTTGGAAGGGTATACTCTGGAGGGCTGGTACACCGAACCTGAACTGGTTAACAAGGTGGATTTCCCGTATACCATCACAGATGATGCGACTTTCTATGCCAGGTGGACAATCAATCAGTATATCGTCGGTTTTGAAGAAAACGGCGGCAGTGAAGTGGCTGCAATCACTGATGATTATCAGACGGTGATTCAAGAATCACCTGAATCATCATTGACAGGATATTCATTTGAGGGCTGGTACACCGAACCTGAACTGGTTAATAAGGTGGATTTCCCGTATACCATTGAAGATGATGTCACCTTCTATGCCAGGTGGACAATCAATCAGTATACCGTCGATTTTACAGAAAACGGCGGCAGTGAAGTGGCTGCAATCATTGATGATTATCAGACGGTTATTCAAGAATCACCTGAATCATCATTGACAGGCTATACGCTTGAGGGCTGGTATATGGAACCCGAACTGACTAATAAAGTGGATTTCCCGTATACCATTGAAGATGATGTCACCTTCTATGCTAAATGGACTATTAATCAGTATACAGTCAGCTTCACGGAAAACGGCGGCAGTGAAGTGACTGACATAACAGATGATTATCAGTCAGTGATTCCGGAATCACCTGAAACAGCCCTTACGGAAAATGTGTTTGAAGGATGGTATACAGAACCTGAACTGGTTAACAAGGTGACTTTCCCTTATACCATCACCTCTGATGTTACTTTATATGCCAAATGGATAACCAATCAATATACAATCAGTTTTATCACTAACGGAGGCAGTGCAACCAGCAGCCTGACACAAGCTTTCGGATCGTCAATTACCAGTGAACCTGGCACATTAAAGACCGGGTATACTTTTACCGGATGGTATTTTGACATTGAGTTAAGTAATCGAGCGACCTTTCCTTATACAATAACAGGCAACAGGACATTATATGCCAAATGGACTATTAACCAGTACACAGTCACTTTCGCTGCTAACGGTGGCAGCGCAGTAAGCAGTATCACGCAATCCTATGGATCATCAATCGAAAATATTCCTGCAACCTCAAGGAGCGGGTATACTTTTGCAGGGTGGTACTCCGAAGCTCAATTAAGTAATCAGGTGGCTTTTCCCTATACAGTTACAGGTAATAAAACACTCTATGCCAAATGGGATGCAATAGTCGTGGCGGCTCCTGTGTTTTCTGGCGGAGGCGGATCCAAGATCCTGTCTATCAGAATCAATTCATTGATTGCTGAAAATGAGATAAACAGGATTATTGAGAATAATGAGGAAAGAATCTATGTGATTGAAACGAAATCCAGTGTTGTCAAAAAGCTCACAGTGACCATAAATGGCCTCACCATGAAACAGCTGTATGATAACCATTTTATGATTTCAGTTAAGACACCATCAATTACCTATCTTCTGACTGTTGAGAAAGAAGATATTACAAAAATGCTTGATGGATTTAAACTGACTGAATCCAGTTTAAATAACATCAGCATTGATATACTGGTGGAACAGATCGAAGAAGAAACTGACATGCAGACTGATGATTATGAGGTGGTGATTGCACCTGTCAGATTTACGATGACGGCGAAGACAGGATATATTTCCGGATTACAGAAACAAGCTGAAATCATAAGATTCAAAAACTATGTTGAACGAATCATTGAATTACCGGCTGACACTGACATCAGTAAAGTAACTACTGCCGTTTTGATGAATGAAGACGGCTCACTGTCTCATATTCCGACAGTGGTCTATACAGTAATGAATAAGAGTTATGTTAAATTCAAGTCATTTTCCAATTCAGTTTATCTGGTGGTTTATCACCCGGTTACTGTGGATTCAGTAGAAAATCACTGGTCGAAAGCGATTGTTAACGATATGGCTTCCAGAGTGGTAATCAGTGAATATGAGCAGTTTAATCCGAATGAAATCATTACGAGGGGACAGTTTGCAGATTATATCACAAGAGCACTGGGGATATATAGGACCGGTGCAGCCAGGAAGCTGTTCATCGATGTAGCGACTAAAGACCAGTATGCTGATGCCATCACAGTGGCGGTTGACTATGGTATCATCAACGGCTATCCTGACAGCACATTCAGAACAGACAATAAGATAAGCAGGGAAGAAGCGATGCTGATGTTTGCAAGAGCCATGGATGTCATTGGCCTTGAGGAAATTGACAATCAGAGAATCGATAACTATATCGATAAAGGCACAGTCTCAAACTGGGCATATGAAGGGGTTAGAAAAACATTGAGCGTCAAGGTATTTAACGGAAGAACAGCGGATACTATTGTACCAAAAGGAACATTTACCCATGCCGAGGCAGCTACAGCGATTCATAATCTGCTGATTGAGGCAGGGCTGATTGAATAGAGGAGGAATTATGACAAGAAAAATCTATGAAAAGATAAGTCTGTTAGTAGTGATACTGCTTTTTATGACAGTCATGTCTTCCTCGTTCTCAGTTGAGGCGGAGACCAGCTCCTCATCGGTGGTAGATCAGCTCTATAACCATCAGGCTTTTTCAGAAACAGAAAGCGCATATGCCTTAAGTAATATAAAAGTAATTGACTGTCCCGAAGGAATTAAAGAAATGACCCCTTCAAGAGTCATTTTGCAGATTATCAATCAGACCTTCTATAAATGGAATGAATATGATGTGGGAAATAACGGCGTGTTCTGTATTGTGGTAGAGCAGCCTTATCAGAAAGAGCTGTCAAAGGATGAAGCTAAAGAATTGCTTTATGCTTCACAGGAATGGACAGCCAAGACAAGCATGGTAAGCGAAGCAGTTCAAGTGCTTTCTCCTGATGATCCGACGATTAACTTACCTGCTGTCAGTAATCAGAATATCTCAAAAGAAAAATATCTTCTGAAACAGAAAACAAAATTATTGCAGGAATACAGAAAAAATGAAAAGAATGTAAAACAAAAATTAGCAGGGAATAAGCTGAGTGATGAAGAGGTAGACATACTTGTCTCCAGACATCAGGCAATTGTGCTCGAAATGGAGTTACAGGAAAATCCAATAGATGTGACAGCTCAGGCTTATACCATTGATCCGATTGAAATAGAACCAATCAGTATTACTGAAAGTGAATCTAATTTTCCAGAGGTGAATGCTGACCTGGTGAACAACGACTATTACGGCAATCCGCCTTATCTTATTTTTGGAACCATTACTGATATAGCCAGTGATCTGGATCTTTTCAGGTTTGATGTGAAAACAACAGGTACATTGGATTTTTATGGAACCTGGGTAGGCGACTTGATTGATAATAACTTGGAAGAAGATTTGTTTTTACGACTTGAAGATTCAGGTGGGAACTTAATTGCTTCCTCAGTGCTTTATGGAGATGGTACCGCATCAGAACAACAGCAGATGACAAAGCAGATTACGGCTGGAACCTATTATCTTCTGGTAATGGCGTCAACTTCTCATGGTGATGCTTATGTAGGAAAATCATATGGTGTCACTTCGTCTTTTACACCATCAGATAGCACTATGTATGATCCGGTCAGACTGATTGATACAAGCAGCTATCCTGTCAACACCTCTGGATATATAAGAATCATCTATCCAAACGAAGGGGCTTACCGGGCATCCGGATTTTTAGTTACTCCCTATACCATACTGACAAACGGTCATGTTGTTTATCATGCTGATTATGGAGGCTATGTGACATCACTTGAGTTTTCACCTGGACAGTATCAGTTAACCGCTTCGGGAGAGATAATCAGACCATATGGGACAAAAGCTGCCGTCAGCTGGGAAACAAATGCCCAGTATCTGGCGACTGAAGACTTTCCATATGATTATGCTGCTGCACACTTTCTGGAACCCTTTACCGGTATTGACACATTCATGCCACTTGTCTTTAATTATCTGCCTGAATATATCAATATAGTCGGATACCCGGCATCTGCCATGGGAACTTCCAGTAACGGGTCATGGCATTCCTATGGAGAAGTAGTCGATGCTACCACATCGATGCTGCTATGCTATAAGGCATACTCATCCGGGGGAAGCAGCGGAAGCCCAGTCTGGGAATATGATTCTGACACAGGTTTAAGAAGAGTGATTGCCATCCATGGATTCGGTTCTACAGACTTTAACGGAGGGGTAAGGCTGATCTCGTCCAACCAGGCATTGATTGAAGAGTGGATGCAGTGGTCTCCGATAATCATTTCTGATGTCAGCGGTTATATCAGTCTGGAAGGAAAAAGCACCGGACAGTTTGACACAATATCAGTCACATTAACAGACGGAGTGAATACCTATAACGGAAACACATCAGGCGATGGAAGCTTTGTCTTTGAAGATGTAAAAAACAGTGAATATATACTGACTATCTCAAGAAACGGGTATCTAAACCGAGAGATTACAGGGATTATCGTCAATGACGGCGATGTCATTCTGTCATCTTCTTTAGATCCGATTCCACTTTTAGCAGGAGATGTCGATGGATTAACAGGTATTGATGCAGGGGATCTTGCTTATCTCATATCAAAGCTCTCACTGACCGTCGGTGATGAGGGGTATGATGCAGTGATTGACTATGATGAGGCAACTGGGATCGACTCAGGTGATATGGCATTGATTATCCAGAATCTTGGGTTAACATCCGCAGATTATGAGACTTGGACCTGGTAAGAAGATATCACAAAATTTGAAGCAAATTACAAAATTGGTATAATATATTAACTTAATATGATATAATTTTCAAGTTGCAGTATCAACATAATGATAATAATCGAAAAAAGGAAATAAAGAAATTAATTGAAACTTTTTCCAATATTGAGACTCAAATAGTAGAGGTCATTCATGTTTTTGCTGTAACAGGGTTAGGATACGGGATAAACATATTGTTGTTTTATAAATGTAAATCTTGTATAATAATGTGGGGCTCAAAAGGACAAGAACGGTATATGAGAGTAAAAAAGAAAGCATTTAAAATGAGCCAATTTTTCCGAACAAACTCTTGATGAATTTAACTGGTGTTTCGGCCCATTTAGATTTGACAGACGTTATAGCAGAAAACGAAAATGACATTATAAACTAATAATGGCAAGGGGCGAAGCTATAACTTTATGAAACACATGAAAAAGATGAACAGTCAGGTGAAATTATTGGAAAAAAAACTTTTTAACAGAATATTTTTATTGATTGTAGCTGATGTCACGGCTACTTTTCTTTCACTCTACATAGGAATTATCCTTCGATTCAATTCCTTTGACTTAAACGGATACAGTGAAAAGATTGTCTTCACTGCTGTTCTTTTTTCAGTTATTATCATTGTGATTTATACTGTAACAGGGTTGTATAAAAGCTTATGGAAATACGCTTCAATTGAAGAACTTGTCAAACTGATCATATCCAGCTTATTAGCAGTAGTTGCTGTGTTTTTAATCAATCTGATCTGGGAAAACAGACTTCCGAACAGTGTCTTTGCCATTGCTTTTTTAGTGCAGACAGGTATATCCGGAGGAATCAGATTTTCATATCGAGTCATGAGAGCATTCAAGTCTGATTTCATACTGAAGTCATATAAAAATGATAATGTGGACAGAATCATTGTCATTGGAAGCGGATATGAAGCCAGTGCTACAATAAAGAACTACAGCCAGAAAGAAAATAACGGAGTGATTGTCGCCTTAGTAGACAGGTATAATAAAAAAGGGTCAATTATTCATAATGTGAAAATAGAAGGAACTCTTGAAGAAATAGAACATGTTATCCAGAGATTCAAAGCCAATGAAGTCATCATCGCAAGTGAGAATTTTTCTGAAGAGGATATCGCATTTGTCCTTGATGTCTGTGCCAGAACAAAATGTAAACTTAAAAAATATACGGCGATCAATGAAGTGGGAAGCAGGAATCTGATTGTAGATATCGACCCCAAAGACTTACTCGGAAGACCGCAGGTTAATCTGAATCAGGATGAAGTTAATGCTTTTGTTCATGGCAAGACAGTGCTTGTGACAGGTGGCGGCGGTTCAATCGGCAGTGAACTGATCAAACAGATGGCAGAGTTTGAACCTGCTCATATCATTATTCTCGATATCAATGAAAATGATGCCTATTTGACAAAACTGGTTGTTGAAAAAAGCCATCCCGGAATAAAAGTAGAAGTCATTATCGGTTCTGTCAGGGACAGAATAAGAATCTGCCAGGTATGTGATAAGTATAGACCGGACATCATCTTTCATGCTGCAGCTCATAAACATGTCCCGCTGATGGAGAAATCTCCAAATGAAGCATTGAAGAACAATATCATAGGGACCTATAATGTCGCATATTGTGCAGATAAATTCAATATTAAAAAGTTCGTCCTTATTTCTACAGATAAAGCGGTAAATCCAACCAATATCATGGGAGCGACTAAAAGAATTGCAGAGATTATCATCAGTGCATTTGATCAGACATCAGAAACAGAATTTTCAGCAGTAAGATTCGGTAATGTATTAGGCAGTTCAGGAAGTGTGATTCCCATTTTCAGACAGCAGATCGAATCAGGAGGTCCGGTAAGAGTGACACATCCTGATGTCAGGCGGTTCTTCATGACTATTCAGGAAGCATGTCAGCTTGTTCTTCAGGCTGGAGCTATTGCAAAGGGTGGAGAAGTGTTTATTCTTGATATGGGAAAAGCTGTCAAAATCAAGGAACTGGCAAGTAACCTGATTAAAATGTATGGGTATATACCTGAAGTCGACATAAAGATTGAATACATTGGACTAAGACCTGGGGAAAAACTATATGAAGAAATCATGTTAGATGCAGAAGCTGCTAAGACGAAACACGAAAAGATATTTGTGGCAAAAGCAAAAATAACTACACTTGATGAAGTTAATAAGTATCTTGAGGATATTCAAAAGTCCATAGATGAAAATTATGAACTAAACAAGGTTATAGAATTATTACAGCAAGTGGTACCTGAGTTTATACCACTTGATATTCAGGAAATCAACGGAAATATGAATATATAGAAAACAGGGGACAAATGATTTATAAACATATTAAAAGAATATTGGATTTTGTTCTTTCTTTACTTGGAATTATTCTATTAAGTCCGTTGTTTTTGCTTTTGGTTTTAGTGATAAAACTGGACTCAAGAGGACCTGTATTATTTAAACAAAAAAGAGTTGGGATAAGAAAGAAGCATTTTAATATTTTAAAATTCAGAACAATGAAGATAGATACTCCAAAAGAAATACCAACTCATTTACTTGATAATCCTCTGGCATATATTACAAAAGCAGGAAAGTTCCTAAGAAAAACAAGTTTAGATGAATTACCACAGCTTTTCAATATTTTAAAAGGGGAAATGAGTATTGTCGGACCAAGACCTGCCCTCTGGAATCAATTTGATTTAATTGAGGAAAGAGACAAATATGGAGCGAATGATATATATCCTGGTTTAACCGGCTGGGCACAGATCAATGGAAGAGATGAATTGCCAATTGATTTGAAAGCTAAACTTGATGGAGAATATACTGATGAACTAAGTTTTAAAATGGATGTTAAATGTTTTTTCAAGACTGTCTTTAAAGTACTTAAAAAAGATGGGGTAGTTGAAGGTGGAACAGGAACTTAAGAAAAAATGATTAAGCGCAAACAAGTTTGAGAAGTTTGTTATTAGTTACATGGCACAAAGAGGTTAAGAAGAAAGAAATAGAAATTAAAATAACATTAGACAATCCAATAAAAGAAAGCACCAATTGATTATAGCTATTTATGTGACTACAACTCGAATAATTCATTGAGCTAATTGAAATTTATAAGGTGATTCACATCACTTAAATATGAAAAAACATTTGCATGTATATGTAAAGCCTTGGATTCTTATTCAAAAGTAATAAATATATAAATTTTATAAAACAATATTTAAATTAGCAATTATATGATGCGATGAAAGTAGGAAAAGATATGAAAATTGCTGTGCTTTCAAGCCATACATCATCACTTTTTTGGTTTCGTATGGACATGATGACGGATTTTATAAAACAGGGGCATACTGTAATTGCTTTAGGTCCAGAACCTGAGTCATCTTGGAAAAGTACTTTTGAAGATAATGGAATTAATTATAGACAACTTTTTGTTGAGCGTAATGGTTTAAATCCTTTCAGTGATTTGAAGACATATCGAGAGCTCAGCAAGTTTATGAAAAAAGAAAAGCCTGATAAAGTTTTTACATATCAAGCAAAGACAGTGGTTTATGGAAGTTTAGCAGCAAAAGCTAATGGTATTAAAGAAGTATATTCATTGATAGCAGGACTCGGTTCAGTTTTCAGAGGAGAAGGTATAAAAAATAAAATAGTAAAGATAATAATGAAAATAGAGTATCATGCAGCATGTAAAGCGAGTAAAAAAGTGTTTTTCCAAAACAAGGATGATAAGAATGAATTTATTAATAATGGACTTATACAAGAAGAAAAGATTGTCATTATCAATGGATCAGGAGTAAATCTTGAGAGATTTCAACCTAAACCATTACCTGAAAAACCAGTTTTTCTATTTATCGGTAGATTAATTAAAGACAAAGGTATTATGGAATATTTAGAGGCATGTAAGCAAATAAAAGTTGCTTATCCGGAAATAAGGTGCATGCTTGTAGGGCCGTATGATAGTAACCTATCAGCATTACAACCTAATGAGTTGCAACCCTTTATTGATTTAGGTGTAATTGAGTATTTTGGAGAACAAAGCGATGTAAGACCATATTTAGAACAATGCACTACTTTTGTTTTACCTTCTTATCATGAAGGAACTCCTAAGACAGTTCTTGAAGCTATGGCAATAGGTCGTTCAATTATAACCAGTGATGCACCTGGATGCAGAGAAACTGTAACTGATGGATATAATGGATTTCTTGTTCATGTCAAGGATATAGATGGCTTAGTAAAAAAGATGAAAACACTTATAGAGGATTCATCATTGAATAAAGTTATGGCTGATCGAAGTTTAAAATTAGCTAGAGAAAAATATGATGTCAATTTAGTGAATCAATCAATTATGGAAACAATGGGTTTAATATAAAGGATTAGTCTGATATGGGTTTATATGAGAGAATTAAGAATAAAAAAGAGAAGATTTCACTTATTGGTCTAGGTTATGTAGGTATGCCAATAGCAGTTTCTTTTGCAAAAAAAGTTAATGTTATTGGATTTGATATCAGCAAAGAAAAAGTTGAATTATATAATAAAGGGATCGATCCAACAAAGGAAGTTGGAAATAATGCAATTAAAGAAACATCTGTAGAATTTACAGCGGATGAAAATAAGCTTAAAGAATCTAAGTTCCATATTGTCGCTGTACCTACTCCCGTAAATAAAGATCACACACCTGATTTAGGACCAATTAAATCTGCAAGTACAATTGTAGGTAGAAATTTAACTAAAGGTTCAATTGTTGTATTTGAGTCTACTGTTTATCCAGGAGTAACTGAAGAAATCTGTATTCCGATTTTAGAAGAGGAATCAGGTATGAAGTGCGGAAAAGAGTTCAAGGTAGGTTATTCACCTGAGAGAATCAATCCTGGTGATAAGGTACATAGATTAGAGACTATTGTAAAAGTAGTATCTGGTATGGATGAAGAGTCTTTAGACATTATTGCAAAAGTGTATGAACTAGTGGTTGATGCAGGAGTATTTAGGGCAGAATCCATCAAAGTAGCTGAAGCAGCAAAAGTAATTGAAAATTCACAAAGAGACATAAATATTGCATTTATGAATGAGCTTTCTATCATATTTAATAAGATGGGAATTGATACAAAAGCAGTTCTTGAAGCAGCAGGAACCAAGTGGAATTTTTTAAAATTCTTTCCTGGACTAGTTGGGGGACACTGTATTGGTGTAGATCCCTACTACTTAACATATAAGGCTGAACAGATAGGATACCATTCACAGATTATCCTTTCTGGCAGAAGAATCAACGATGATATGAGTAAGTATGTAGTTGAGAATCTATTAAAAAATCTCATAAAAGCAGAGGTTCCTGTTCAAGATGCACGAGTAGCAATCTTGGGATTTACATTCAAAGAAAACTGCCCTGACACAAGAAATACAAAGGTAATTGATATTGTAAATGAACTTAAAGAATATGGAATAGAACCAATAATTGCAGATCCTGAAGCAGATGCTGAAGAAGCTAAACATGAGTATGGAGTTGTCTTTGATTTAATTGATAATATTACAGAAATGGATGCTATTATTATTGCTGTTGGGCATAATCAATTTTTAAATTTATCTCTTGAAGACTTTGAAAAAATGTATAAAAAGGGTTCTAATAAAAACAAAGTGATGATAGACCTTAAAGGCTTATTAAATAAGGGAATATTTGATGTAGCAGGGTACAGGTATTGGAGATTGTAAAGGAGAGTAGAGAATAACATGGGATATGAAAATATAGTTTTTGATAAAGATAGTGTATTTCTTGTAACTGGAGGAGCTGGATTTATCGGTTCTAATCTATGCGAGGTTTTATTAGATAAAGGTTATGCAGTGAGATGTCTGGACGACTTATCTACTGGTAAACAAGCTAATATAGATCTGTTTATAGACAATCCAAACTTCACTTTTATAAAAGGAGACATCAGAAATCTAGATGTATGCATGAAAGCTTGTGAAGGTGTGGATTATATTTTACATCAGGCAGCTTGGGGAAGTGTACCAAGAAGTATTGAAATGCCTTTATTATATGAAGAGATAAATATACGAGGGACACTCAATATGATGGAATCAGCAAGACAAAAAAGTATTAAGAAATTTGTTTATGCATCAAGTTCCTCTGTATATGGAGATGAACCAAATCTTCCTAAAAAAGAAGGTAAAGAAGGTAATCTTCTATCACCTTATGCTTTAACCAAGATGGTTGATGAAGAATATGGAAGACTTTATTCAAAGCTTTATGGATTAGACACATATGGCTTAAGATACTTTAATGTATTTGGAAAAAGACAAGACCCAAATGGAACTTATGCTGCTGTGATTCCCAAATTTATTAAGCAACTTGTTAATGATGATAGACCAACAATTAATGGAGATGGAAAACAAAGCCGAGATTTTACTTATATAGAAAATGTTATTGAAGCAAATTTGAAAGCATGCAGAGCAAACCATGAAGCTGCAGGAGAATCATATAATATTGCATATGGAGATAGAGAATATTTGATTGATGTTTATTACTCGCTATGTAAAGTCTTAAACAAAAAGATTGAACCTATTTATGGCCCAATTAGAAAAGGAGACATAAAGCATAGTAATGCTGATATTAGTAAAGCTCAATTAAAGCTGGATTATAATCCTAGTTGGAGTTTTAAAAAAGGTATTGCAGAAGTTATAGATTGGTATAGGGAGAATTTATAAAATGAAAATTGCAATTCACCAAAATCATGATGTGTTCAATCATTCGACATCATGGGACAATGAATGGATATCTTATTGCATTAAGAACAAAATAGAATACAGTGTTGTAAATTGTTTTGATAATGACATTTTAAAAATACTTAAAAATTTTGATGTTTTATTATGGCATTTTAACAACTATTCATTACAGGAAATGCAATATGCACGCAGTATTTTATATAGTGCAAGTGAAATTGGACTAAGAGTTTTTCCAGATTTTAATACATCATGGCATTTTGATGATAAAGTTGCTGAAACGTTATTGTTAAAGTCAATTGAAGCACCTATCCCAAAAACATGGACATTTTTTACTTATAGTTCAGCTATTGAGTTTTTTAAAAACAGATGTAATTTTCCTGTTGTCGTAAAATTGAAATGTGGATCAGGCTCAAATAATGTGAAACTACTAAATAACGAAAATCAAGCAAAATTGTATGCAAAAAAAATGTTCAGAAATGGACTAAAATCTTCTCCAAGTTTGTTGTTCAAAGTTAAATCAAATATTCAATCATCAAAAAACTGGAGTACTCTAATTAGAAGATTTTATAGGATTCCAGATTTTATTGAAACATTTAGAAATGCCAACAAGTTTTCAAAAGAAAAAGGCTATGTTTACATACAGGAGTTTATACCTAACAATGGATATGACTTAAAAGTAGTAGTTGTTGGAGAGAAACTGAGTTTTTTAGCTAGAGAAGTTAGAAAAGGGGATTTTAGAGCATCCGGAGGAGGGTCAATAAATTATAATAAAGAATATTTAACTGAGGAAATTAGAAAAATTTCCTTTGAATTATCAGAAAAATTGGGATTTCAAAGTATGGGTTACGACTTTGTAATCGATAAACGAGATAATTGTCCAAAAATTGTTGAGATTAGCTATGGCTTTTCATTTACCGCACAAATGGAATTAGGAGGACACTGGGATAAAGAAGGAATTTGGAGAGAGGAATCTTTTAATGCTCCTGATGAAATTCTAAAAAACCTTATAGAGAAGAACATTAAAAAAGGAGAGGCTTAAGATGACAGGTAGCAATGAAAATAAAATATTTTTAGGTGTTTCAAGTCAATCAGTTTATCCCATTAATGATAACGTTTTTAGCCCATCTGAAGCGTATCCTGAGTATTTATTTAATACAAAAAGTTTATCTGTTAATAATCATGTTTATTCATTAATTAGAGAGGGATTTAACAAATTAGGATATGATTTAGAAAATTATAATTCAAAAAATTGGAATCCTCTTAAAGATTTAGTAAAAGAAGGTGATACTGTATTAATAAAACCAAATTGGGTAATGCATTATAATAAAAATAACAAATATAAAAACAACTTAGATTGTTTAATTACTCATCCATCAATAGTTAGGGTTTTGGTAGATTATGTTCTAATTGCCTTAAAAGGAACTGGAAGAATAATTATTGCAGATGCACCAATACAAAGTTGTAACCTTAATTTACTTCTTGAGAAACACGGATATTATGAATTGTTTGATTTTTATAAAAATAATAAAAAAGAAATTGAAGTATTGGAT
>JAFGUQ010000155.1 GCA_016938455.1 Clostridia bacterium | reverse complement strand
TGTTGCTTTCACTTTCCGTCCCGTCGTCTCTGGATAACCTACAATAAACTGCCGCTGCATAGTCTTGTTGTAAATTTCTATATTCTACTAGCATATATGTCCTTTCCAACAGCAATATCAGCGACTGTAAATATTGCTATTACCATTATAACCTTTACGGTACGGTTTTTCATCTGTTTTATGAGTTTCAGTATTCAATACTTCACGATTGATGGCGTGAAGCATTGATTCTTCAAGGGTTTTGTTCCCTGAATAATGTGAAGTCACAAGATAGAGATTATTTTCAATCTTTATTTCACTTTGCTTTGTTGCCGCGTCATTTTCTTTAGTTGTAATTGGTTGTTGATTATCTAAATGCTCCATCTTGCGACCTCCTTTCCTACATTTCTAATTCATCTTCATCGATATATTGTTGTCTTAACAATTCATACTGCCTTTCGCGACTTTTTTCTTCTAGCAACACCTCCAATGTGGTTTCTATGGTCATTAGTAAATATGGTTGTTTGTTGGTCTTATGATTGTCCGGCACTGTTTTGTTTGGTGTATAAACACCACCTTTTTTTAGTTCTTTGATAGCCTTTTTCAGCGCTTCACCTTCTAGTGCTGATAGTGGTATATGATGAAGGTACTTTCTTTGAAAATCATTCTTATCCTCATAGTCCAGCAAATCAGCCGCAAGTTGTACCGCCTCATACATCAGTCTTGGATTATTAAGAGCATTCCTAAAGGTCAAGTCATTATACTGAATGACATTATTCATGTTTTCTTTGGTGAAATCCCCATAAGACAGTAACTTGTCACTGCCGCATTTCTTGCCATCATCTAGTATAAACAAAACCTTGTTTGAAAGAAAATTTGCTTCAATACCATTGTTATGGAGATAATGGATGAATTCTTCTCTGGTATTGCTTTTTCCAATAGCTTCAGCAACCGTTTCAGCTAAAATTCTCTTCCAACTTCCACCAGAAAGATTCGCTTGATTTTCACCATAGCTTTTCCATCCTTTGCCTTTTTCTATGACGAACAGGCCATAATCATGACACAATTGATCTGATTTATCCTTCAACAACAAAAGGTCTTTCTTTGATTGCTGCCATTTCAGACCGGTCTTATAGTTTACTGAATTCAGTATTATGTGATTGTGAATATGTTGCCGATCCGTATGGGTTGCTACTACACCCTGAAAGCCCTCAAATGTTGCCAACAGCTTTTGCCCTATTTCATGGGCTGTTTCACCGGTCAGTTCATCCGACTGACTAAAGGACTGAATAACATGGACATACTGTCGGCCTTGCATCTGTTGATATTCTTGCTTTACCAGGTGCATTTGTTCATAGGCACTTTCCAACAAGCAATCTTTCGCTGAAATCAACTGTCCATTTTCAGTTTTATCAGGGTTCTGAATATAATCCAGAACTGCTTTTAGACCGTATGGTTTACCTGTCTTTACACTTTGCATTTTAATAATTGCCATTAGATCACTTACCTTCCAACGCTGACTTAGCAGCATCTACAAACTCTATAAACTGCTTCTTGATGTGCTCAAGATTAGGATTATGAATATGCCCCACTCGAAGCATAACGGTCAGCTGATTCAGGTTGTTACCAATGGCATTCAGTTCTGTAATCATCTCACGTAATCCATTAATGACCTTGATATCTTTTTCCAGTGCTGCTACTCGAACATATTCAGATAGCTTCATCTTAGCCTTAGCTGCCTTTTTTCTTATTCGTTCATTCTCCTGCTGAGTCACTTTAAATCCAATAAATTCATCTCTCATATGCTTCACCATCCTTTCACAATTCCAGTTCTTCATCGTCCAGTGACGACTGCACTTGCTTTGAATAACCCAATCGGATATCAAGACTTTCCATTGCCAGTAAATAATTATCAACATCTAAACCGGATAGTATATCTAATGGGGTCGTCATATCATCTTGGTAACCGTTATACAGGTTATAGCCAAGCCTAATCAATGCTCTGGAACTACTGCAAAAATCTACACTCCCATTCACCAAACATTCAGGTTCAATCTGATGATTTTTAAAATCATAGATAAATCCCGATTTTACGAACAGATCAGCATTACCTGACAGGATATAGAATAGAGAAATCCTTTCCTTGTCCTTGGGATGTGTTCCATCTCTTTGAATTAGTTCTATTAACTTGTTTTCATGTTCCGTGTTTAAAAATCTCATGTCATCACACTCCTTATTTTGCTAATTGATCGGTTACAAAAAGTTCCCCCTACTTATAAGCCGAAAAACAGGGGTGGGTGGACGAACTTTTTGCCAATTTGTAATGAAACTGTAATATTTCTATTCATTTCTTTTTGTATTGCATATAAAAATGACATTAGTCTTCTCATGTATTAAGTCCATTTCAGAGAGTGAGTGACGCACTTTTTTGTACAAAACAAAAAAACCCCCTACTCAGACGCCGAATAGAGGGTTTGTGAAAAATTATTTATTCATTTTTTATTTTTGATGACAAACTCTTTTGATTTTTCTTGCGAAGCAAGGGACTAGAAGCACTTTTCAGAATGAAAAGTTTAACTTCTAGGTAGCTTGCTCCTGACTATGATAGGGTAATTTTGTTCTGTCATTCATTGCGCTTCTTGCTATTTTATCAGTATTCTGC
>JAFGUQ010000019.1 GCA_016938455.1 Clostridia bacterium | reverse complement strand
TATGAGGGTGAGGACATTGAAATTCTATTTTGTATTTATGATAATCAGGAACTCATCAGTAAGGAAGAACTATCTTTAAATTATGTGAAACCGATGATCGCCGGACAAGTGGCTCTGATGGCTCTGCTGAAAAGATTAGTCGTCTATAAGGAGCAAGAGATCGTGGTTATTGTCAATGATAATTTGCTGTATGAATCAGTTCGTGGCACACTGCAGACAAAAAAAACAGATGTGCTCAGAAAAATAAGTGAAACCAGAAAAAAATTAGCTGAATTTAAAAATTTTCAAATAGAAAATGTTAGTGGGGATTTTAAAGAAACTGAAAAATGGATGGCAGCTTTAAAAGGATAGAAAAACGAGAATAAGTTTATGATTTAATAAATCACTGTCACTTAGCTATACTTTTTCTGACTATTGACTTGACACTTCTGATAGCTTCGTTTAATTTTCTTGGTTCTATATTCATCATATCACTGTTAATCTGAAAAGTTATGTCATTGTTGAAATGTCAACCTTTTTTGATTTCATATATATTGGAACATACCATTTCTTTGGAGTGAACAAAATACAGCTATGAAACACTTGATTTCTCTGTGCAGATACTTGAATCAGTATTATACTGATATAAGAGGAGAAGCTGATTGCAAAAATTTAGCAGAATATATATAGAAATAACGAATTCATGTAATCTGGAATGCGAATTCTGTCCAAAGACAACAAGGAAACCGGCGTTTATGAGCACTGAAGTATTCAACAGAATACTTGAGCAGCTAAAGGGATTTACAAAGCAAATCAGTTTTCATGTTAAAGGAGAACCGCTTTTACATCCTTACCTTGATAAGCTGTTAGACATAAGCTATGAAAAAGGATTTGAAGTTAATATCACCACCAATGGAACGTTAATTGATAAGACTAAAAATATATTGCTGAATAAACCTGCATTAAGACAGATTAACTTTTCTTTACATAGTTTTGACAGTAAAAAGCAGTTTAGTCAGGAAAACGAATATATAAAAAACATTCTTGATTTTGCAAAAGACGCCACAAGGTTGTCACCGCTTATCATTTCATTGAGATTATGGAATCTTAGCACTGATAATGCATTGAATCTTGAGAAGAAAAGGAATCAACATTTATTGACATACATTGAGAATGCCTTTGCTATGACCAGTAAAATAGAGGAGTATGTGATTGCTCATCAGGGAATTAAATTAGCTGATCGAATATATCTCAATCAGGATCATACGTTTATCTGGCCGGATATTTCGGGGAGTGAGGTCGGCAAAGAGGGGTTTTGCTATGGACTTAGTAAGCAGGCGGCTATTCTGGTGGATGGGACTGTGGTGCCATGTTGCCTTGATGGAGAAGGAATCATGAACCTTGGCAATATCAACAACACCGACTTTTCTGATATCATAGAAAGCAAACGGGCTAATGATATTAGAAATGGCTTTAAAAGAAGGCATTTAGCTGAGGAACTGTGCAGAAAATGCCATTACAGGAGCAGGTTTAACTGATGATATAGTGAATAACACAGAAAGGAATAACCGATGAGATACAGAAAACTGGGAAGAACAGGATTATCTGTCAGTGAAATAGGACTTGGTGCAGAATGGCTTGAGAGACATAATGAGCATGAGATTAATGAAATAGTCAGTCACTGCGGGAAAAATGGCATTAATATTCTTGATTGCTGGATGTCAGAACCGAATGTCCGAACAAATATCGGGAAAGCGCTGGCAGGCCACCGAGACAAATGGATGATACAGGGGCATATCGGGTCCACCTGGCAAAACAATCAATATACCCGTACAAGGGAATTGGAAAAAGTCAAAGAAGCATTCAATGATTTATTATTCCGTCTTCAAACTGATTATATTGACCTTGGCATGATTCATTTTGTGGATGAGACAGCTGAGTTTGAGAGAATTATGAATGGTGAATTCATTGAATATGTCAGAAAGCTTAAGAAAGATATGATCATTCACCATATTGGATTAAGTACACATAATCCTGATGTAGCAAAACTTGCAGCTCTTCATGGTGATATTGAAATGATTTTATTCAGTATCAATCCTGCTTTTGACATGCTTCCTGCCAGTGAAGACATCAATGTTCTTTTCAGTGAGCAATATAATAAGGAGTTACGAGGCATTGCACCGGAGAGAGAGGAACTGTATAAGATCTGCGAAAGAGAAGAGGTTGGCATCACAGTCATGAAGGGATATGCAGGAGGTCGTTTGTTCAGTAAAGAACATTCTCCTTTTGGTGTCAGCTTAACACCTGTTCAATGCCTTCATTATGCACTGACACGTCCTGGAGTCGCTGCTGTCATGGCAGGATTCAATACAGTGGCTGAAGTGGATGCTGCACTTGCTTATGAAACAGCGACAGAAGAACAGAAAGATTATGCAAGTGTGCTCGCTAATGCGCCATATCATGCATATCAGGGCCAGTGCACCTACTGCAATCATTGTCTGCCTTGCCCTTCAAATATTGATATTGCCATGGTGAATAAGCTGTATGACCTGGCAGTGATGCAAGAGGAAATACCTGCTACTGTTCGTGCTCATTATATCAATCTTTCTGCTAATGCATCTGATTGTATCAGCTGTGGAGCATGTGAGAAACGATGTCCGTTCAGTGTTCCTGTTATGGAGCTTATGAGAAAAACTGACAGTCTGTTTTAAAAGAGATTTATAATAATATTATAAAGAAACTAAGGGACAATATGTGATTAACTGCTAAAAGAAAATAAACCATAAAGTAAGAAGCCATCCTCATGTTTGAATATGATTTTCATCGCAAAAGCAGCTTGACTGGAGATTTCAGAACCATCAGTATCTGATTTTATCATTAAGGGTCTTTAGCTGCTCAACATTGAATTTCAATATTTTTCTGTCATAGGTCATTAATCCGTTAACCTCATCTTCTACATCGGATAATTGAGTATAGACTGCAGCACTCAACCCTTTACTTATAACTGGTATTATCTGTTCAATAAAGAGCTTTTCATAAGCAAGCTGAAAATCTTCTTTTCTGTCAAATTTCTTGTAACCAAAGTCTTTCTCATTAAAATTGTGATCGGGTATACGATAATTATATCCGCCAAACTCAGATAATACGACTACTCGATTAAACTTGTCTTTTTTGAACTTATATTTTTTAAAATAAATATGAAGACTTTTTATATCTCCTATATACTGGTCGTGCCATCCACTGGCATGATCAACCGTTCTGGAACCATCAAGCTCTATGATGTGCTTTAAGACCTTTTCTGCGTCAAACTGCCCCCATCCTTCATTGAATGGAACCCACATGGCAATTGAAGTACAGTTAAATAAATGATTAATCATTTCATCCAATTCTGTAATATAATGTTTTCGACCCTCCATATCATTTCTTGCAAACAGTTTATATCTGTTATCTTTAAAGTGAATTCCGGTCAATAGAGGTGAAGCTATGGTTAAGAGATTGTAATCACGACCGCCGTTCATCATATCCTGCCATACAAGCATACCCAGCCGGTCACAGTGATAATACCAGCGAAGCGGCTCAATCTTAATATGCTTTCTGAGCATGTTGAAACCCATATCTTTGGCTGTCTGGATATCAAAAATCAGTGCTTCATCTGAAGGAGCAGTGTACATACCGTCACTCCAGTATCCTTGATCAAGTAATCCATTATGAAAATAAGGAGTATTATTGAGAAACAATCTTTTAATCCCTTTATCATCTTCGCCGATTGAGAATTTTCTCATGCCAAAATATGAATCAACAGAGTCATCACCTGAAGATACATTGAATTCATATAAAAAAGGATTTTCCGGAGTCCAGGAAATGAATGCTGGAATAGAAACAATAAATGGTTTGCCTGATATAAAAGGTTGACTGTGTTTTCCCATGGTAAACAAACCTTCCTGGGGCTTATTTGTGAAGACAGTCAATTCCACTGATGCATCATCATACTTTGGAATGATCCTAAGTTTTCTGATATATACTTCAGGCACACTTTCAAGCCATACAGTCTGCCAGATTCCGCTTTGTGCTGTATACCAGATACCACCTCTTTCTGTTTTCTGTTTTCCCCTTGAGCAGTAACCGGTATCACTGTAGTCTTTTACTTTTACTATTATGGTAAGCGGTAAGCTGTAGTTCTGAGGAACTTCCACGCTAAAAGGGGTATAACCTCCCAAATGGTAACCTGCCTCACATCCGTTTAAATAGACTGTGGCTTCAAGGTCAACAGCTCCAAAATGAATAAGTACACGACCTTGATCAAATTCATCAAGATCAGTAATCTCCTTTTTATACCAGAGTATCTGATTCGGTAATAATGTTTTAGAAACACCGCTTAATTCACACTCGGGGGAAAAGGGGACAAGAATAGTGCCATCATATGTGTCAGGCAATGTGTCTCTGTCGGTGATGGCATATTCCCAATATCCGTTCAGGTTCATATAACTGTTCCGTACCATTTGAGGGCGAGGATATTCCTGAAGGACATTGGCAGCATCGATGTTTTCACCCCATTTAGTTTTCATGGGTTGCACTCCTTTTCAGTTTAATGATTGGAAGTAAGACCAGCAGGAGAATAATGGCAGAAGCCAAGAAAATCGATGGAGTCGGAACATTCTTTACGATACCAAGCTCAATATAGGTGCTGTTGCTGTTTTTGATGACCATGGCTCCAATAAAAGGGCCAATCAGCATGGGAAGCATAACTGCGAAAATCATACGGATACCTTGAAAATGCCCGACTTGATCGCGAGGTGTGAAATCCCTGACCAATGCAGATAAAGAAGCCACCACAAGCATATAACCAGACATCATCACAATTCCGAAAAGAATGGTAATCAACATGGTTCTTGCAAAATATAAGCCGATCAGTCCAGTGAACATAAGCCCTGTAGCAGGTAATGAAAATTTCAGCTTACCAAGTTTATCAATAAATCTTCCGCTGATGACACTGACAATGGAAGCTACAATCATAACAATTCCAAGAACCAGGGCATAAGCGTCAATTTTCAAGTAATTCTGCAGATAAATAATGAAATAGGGGAAGAACACCTGAACAGAAACTGAAAACAATCCTAGAGCTGATAAAGCCATATAGAGTTTTCTGTTTTCTCTGATCACCAAAGGTTTAAAACCAAAAATCAGATTGCTTGAAAATGAACCGCTCTTTTTTTCAAGCACAGGTTCTTTAAGCAGGATAAGCGATAAAATTCCTACCGCTGTAATCATCACACCGAAAATCATGAAGAATTCCTGCCATTTACCCTGCTGTGTCATGCTGTCGAAAGCCCCGAATATAATCAGCATTGATATAAGGGGTAATATCTGTAAAACAGATTCTGCTTTGGCCCGATTATTGTTATTAGTCATATCAGTGACATAAGCATTAAAAGCAGCATCATTAGCAGTAGACCCGAAGAATGTCATGATACAGTCCATGATAATCAAGAACACTGCAGCCATTGCGACTGCGTTAGCAGCAGGGAACAGCACAGAGATATTCTTAATACTGATGAAACCGAAAGCCATTGTCGACAATCCCCATAAAATATACCCGGTACTGATTAAAAGTTTTCTTTTCCCGATTCTATCAGACAGTGCTCCCATGACCAGTGTGGTGAATGTGGCAATGACAGCGCTTGCTGCAACCATTGCTGCAATATAAGAAGGGTCTGTTGAAATGGTATTGTACAGGTAGACATTGAAATACATATTCTCGATAGTCCAGGCGAATTGTCCCACAATACCGATCAGAATGAAAGATAACCAGGTTCTTGTTGAAAGTTTATTCATATTTATCCTCTTCATCATATTCGATTTATTTTATCATTTATTACTATTATAGCATTGAATTACATTTTTCCTATAATGAAATATTGTGAATAACGGGAGAATAATAATGGCGAGTATCAATTTCTGATTGACATAAAAAGTAATTTTGCTATATAGTATTACTACTGGGAAATCACTATATCATACAAACATATAAGAGAAAATGAATGCAAAACTGATTTTATCTGTAAATGCTTTGCATCATTACTCTTTATAACATATCAGACTTACTGTTTAGCTAATGTCCGATCAGGGAGTAACTATGAAAAATGACAATACAACCATCAAAGAAGCCTTGAAGCAAATACTGAAATTACTTCGATTGAATCGTATGCATAATAGAATTGCAGCTATTGTGGTGTCCCTTGGAATTACTGGAGGTGTCATCAGTTTAACTGTCAGTTTTATTAATGGAAAGTTTCTTGATACATTATTAAGTGAAAACAGAAAAGCATTATTGACACTATCAGCGATTTTCATGACTCTTTTTATTTTTGAGACAATAATTAATTCAATCAATACTTATATCAGCAGCCTTTATCGTATTAAATGTGGCCGTACCATGCGCAAGGAAGCGTCAAAAAAAATAAACAATCTGTCCATTGCCTATTATGAAGAGCATCATTCCGGGTCTACCGTGACTCAGGTCATCAATGACATAAGAAGGCTGGAACGCTATTATATCTATTTTGTAGAGGATATTTTAAGTTATCTGCCGGTACGGTTTTTGATCGGAACCGGACTGCTTTTTTTCCTGAATTATAAACTGGCACTTATCAGTCTGATATTTTGCCCGATACTTGGATATTTCCTGAACAAAGTATCTCTGAGGCTAGGCAGCCATGCAAAAGATATCCAGGAACAGTTAAGTGTAGCAAATGCAAAATTAAGAGATTTAATTGAAGGTGTTCATGTCTATAAGACTTATGATATGAAAAAACAGTTTGACAATGAGTATTATGAATACTGCAGGAATATTAACAAGCATGCCAATTCAATTGCTAAAACCAGACAGCTGGTTGGCGGAATCTCAGGATTCAACTCAATCATTCCACTGATCATTACTTATGCGGTGGGTGGATGGTTCATCACAAGAGGAGAAATGACCATTGGACAGCTGTTCACCTTTGCTCAGGTTGTCAATCCGGTTATCTCTAGCTTTGACAGGCTCAATAAAGCATGGAGTGAAACGATTGTCACTGCTGGACGAGCGAAACATTTCTTTGAATTGCTTGAAGCTGATGAAGAAAGAAGAGATGGCACTGACGTGAAAATTTTTCAGGTGATGTAATCATTTCAGCCAGTAATTTATCATTTTCATATATTGAAGGAGTCCCGGTACTTAAGGATGTATCCTTCTCAATTAATAGAGGAGAGAAAGTGGCTATTGTAGGTGCCAGCGGCAGCGGAAAGTCTACACTGCATAAACTGCTTGTCGGCCATTATGAAAATTATGGCGGAGACATTATCATTTATGATAAAAACCTGAGAGACTGGAATCTTGAGCATCTCAGAAAAAACATATCATACATCAGCCAGGATGATTTTCTCTTCTGCTGCTCGTTAAAAGATAATATCAGTTATGGAAATCTTGAGGCTGGTGAAAAAGAACTCTATGAAGCCTCCGATAAAGCTTATGCGCATGAATTTATCTCTTCCTTTCAAGACGGTTATGATACTGTCATTGGTGAGCGTGGTATGAAACTTTCAGGCGGGCAGAAGCAGAGAGTGACTATTGCACGTGCTATTTTAAAAGATGCTCCGATTTTACTGCTGGATGAACCTACCAGTGCCCTTGATACAAAAGCAGAGCATTATGTTCAGCTTGCCATTGAGAATATGGAGCTGCAGAAAACAGTCATCATTATTGCCCATCGATTATCAACCATTATCAATGCAGATAAAATCATCGTCTTTGATGAGGGAGTCGTGGTGGAGACAGGGACACATGAGCAATTAATCAGTCATCGTGGTAAGTACAGGGAATTATATGATCGGCAGCTTGTGGAAGAGGGGGTAAGAAGGCATGCTTAAAGATGTCAAAAAGCTTCTAAAACTGATGGGTAAATACAAGTGGAGTTTTTTCCCGATAGTTGTTCTGGCTTCTCTGCTTCAAGCTCCGAGAGAAACAATCAAAACGGAAGTATTCAGAGAAATCATTGACTATTTCGTTTATCAGAAAACCTCTCTGCATAACACAATTATATTGGCTATATTATTCGTTCTTCTTAGTGTAGTCATAGGTCCGCTTATCATGTATTTCGTGAAAAGCATTATGGAACGGGTTATGCGGAATATCCGTATCTTTGCTTACGATAAAGTAAAAAAGATGACAATACGTTTCTATGATAAGTTTCATAGCGGTGATATTGTTTCGAGGCTGAATAACGATGTAGATGATATGGAATGGGCAATGGGAGTTCATGAGGTGCTAGGCTTTCATATTGTAGCATCCTGTATTGTCATTCCATATTTCATTACCATTGACTGGCGCCTGGCAGCAGTGGTGGTTGTTTCCAATTTCATTGCTGCTTTTGTAAATGTGAAATTTGCCATGCCTATTCGCCATCAGTCATGGAAGATGAGTCAGAAACTGGCAAAATTATCAGAAATACTGACTGAAAATATTACCGGACTTAAAATTGTGAAAATGTTCGGTCTTAAAAAATATTTCATTCAAAAAATGGAAAGTGGAATGAATGAGTTTTACAGTTCAGAAAAAGATTTCATAAAAACAGAAACGAAAATGATTGGAATCAATAATCTGATACATGCACTTTCGTTTGGAGTGGTCACTGTTTTTGCAGCTTATCTTGTTATTAATAAGCAGATTCTTGTTGGTGCTTTTGCAGGTACAGTCATGTTAAGCAGTAACTTGTCATTTCATTTTCTCAGGATTGGCCAGAACATCACCTTTATGCAAAGGACATATGCGAGTGTTGACCGTCTGTATCAGCTGCTGGATGAAGAAATGGAACCAAAAAGGTACGAAACAGCAAGTGAAGACCATACATCCGGAATTTCAATCACAAACGGATATTTTGAATATGTGGAAAATGACCATGTCATCAATGATTTGAATATAAAAGTTCCGGTTGGAAAAATGGCAGCATTAGTCGGAGACAGCGGAGGAGGAAAATCAACAGCAATTAAACTGATACTTGCTTTATATCCGTTGAAAAGCGGACAGATGACGATTAATGCAAAACCGGTATGTGAGTATACACTTGATGAATTAAGAGAACAAATGGCTTATGTTCCGCAAGATGCATACATTTTCAACGGAACCATACGGCAGAACATTCTATATGGAAAAGAAGATGCTACAGTGGAAGAATTCAATTTCGCATGTGAAAAAGCTCACATTGATGAGTTTGCATTGAAACAGCCTGCAAAATATGAAACACTAGTTGGTGAGCGTGGTATCAAGCTTTCCGGAGGGCAGAAACAAAGAATTGCCATTGCTCGTGCTATTATTAAAAACGCTCCGATCCTATTGCTTGATGAAGCGACTTCCTCATTAGACAGTGAATCTGAATTTTTCATTCAGGAATCGCTTGAAGCTTTAATGAAGGGAAAAACAAGTTTAGTCGTTGCTCACAGATTATCAACCATTGAAAAAGCTGATATCATCTACTATATCAAGGATGGCTGTGTGGTTGAAGAGGGAACTCATAATCAGCTTCTTGAATTGAATAAGTACTATGCAGAACTCTACTACAGGGATTTTGCTGAAAAAACTAAAATTTAATAGATTAGTAAATATGACAGTTGAATCATTTGACTTGGCTGTATATAATGATTCAGAGAGATAAAAACACGATCCGGCTGGTAGTCCGGATGCAGGGATTCCTGTCAGTAACCTGCCCTCCTGGGGTTGTCCGTTCTCTTATAATGCCATTAACAGGAGGAATCAAAAATGAATATTAGGTTGACGGTCTATTTTGAAGATCCTTTTTGGATAGGGATATTTGAAAGACTTGATCAGAATCTGTGCGAGGTTTCAAAAATTGTATTCGGACCAGAACCGAAAGATTATGAAGTCTATGAGTTTATTCTTGAAAATCAAAATAAACTTGTTTTCAGCATACCAATCAAAACGGATTTAAAAACAGCAAAGCAAATCAATCATAAAAAACTTATGAAAAAAGTGAGAAAGGAAACTTCAGGTTCAGGCACCGGAACTAAAGCACAACAAGCCTTGAAAACTGAACAAGAACAGCGGAAAAAAGCTAAAAAGGAGATATCAAAGAAAAGTCGTGAAGAGCAAGAGAAATTACTGTATAAGAAAAGAAAATCAAAAAAACTGAGTAAAAAGAGAGGTCATTAGGTAAAACGCCATAATAAATATACTAATGATGATTAGAAACTATCAGCCATAGATGACTATAGAGAAATATGATATTATTATGATATTGCATTGTATGATGAAAATATAAAAGAGATAGCAGCAATATGAAAGAAACATAGATGAATTTTATAAAGAAACACAAGATTAAAATTGTCTCTATAACAACAATCATTTTAATGATTGTTGTCTTGACCATCATATGCATTGACCTGATTCCAATAATGAGAGATATCACAGCCCCTGATGCGAATAGTAACTCCTTAGTCACAGTCATTAATGCTTATGGTCCTAAAGGAGTGTTCCTGCTTATTTCACTGGAAGCATTGCAGGTGATGTCAGCAGTTATTCCCGGAGCACCCATTCAAATTTTAGCTGGGTTGACTTATGGGATACTTTATGGGATTCTTATTTGTGTTACCGGTAATGTTGTTGGAAATGCAATTGTGTTCATATTTGTGAGACAACTCAGATTGACATTCAATTTTAATGAAATCGGCCATCCTAAAAAAGCAAGGAAATCAAAATGGGATTTTTCATTCATTAAGAATTCAAAACATTTGATGCTGATGGTTTTTCTGCTGTTTTTAATACCCGGAATTCCCAATGGGATATTACCTTACTTATTTGCTAATACAAAAATATCAATGACACGGTATCTTTTTTGTGTTTTGATTGCAGGAACACCTGCCGTGCTGATCAGTATTTTAGTAGGGGAACGAATATCAAAAGGAGACGCTGCGACTGCCATAATTATTGTTGTCATAGTACTTGTTCTTTCAGTCACAGTCATTTTAGCCAGAAAACGCATGATGGCCTATTTAAAACAAAAAGCGGGAATAAATAAGAACGCGACACTTGAGCAGAAACAAAAATAACATATTAGAGGAGTCAACATGAAGGATATCAAATTAACAGAATACAGTCACGGAGCAGGCTGCGGATGTAAAATCTCGCCAGCTGTTTTAGAGAAAATACTGCAAACCGAAAAGGACATGAATTTAAATTATCCAGAATTATTAGTCGGCTATAACACCAAAGACGATGCAGCGGCTTTTGATCTTGGGAATGGTACTTCTGTCTTAAGTACCACTGACTTTTTTATGCCTATTGTAGATGATCCATTCACTTTCGGTAAAATTGCTGCTACCAATGCCATCAGTGATATTTACGCCATGGGCGGAAGACCATTGATGGCTATTTCCATCTTAGGATGGCCTGTTAATGTGCTGTCTCCTGACATTGCCAGAGAAGTTATTAATGGAGGGAGAGAAGCTTGCAAGAATGCAGATATACCTTTAGCAGGAGGTCATTCCATTGATTCTCCGGAACCGGTTTTTGGATTGGCTGTCACAGGTATTGTCGATAATACCCGGTTGAAACAGAATAACAAAGCTGAAATTGATTGTGAAATTTTCCTGACAAAGCCACTTGGAATCGGTATTCTGACTACTGCACAGAAAAGAAAGAAAATAGAGGAAAACCATATTAATCCAGCGATTGAGGCGATGACTACCTTAAATAAAATCGGAGCAGAGATATCTGAACTGGACGGTGTTGTCGCTCTGACTGATGTGACAGGTTTCGGGTTATTAGGGCATCTGGGAGAAATCTGCAGCGGAAGCGGTATATCAGCAGTTATTGAATATGATAAGGTACCTCTTTTACCTAATACAAAGAAATATCTGGCACTTGACTGTATTTCAGGTGGTACTATGAATAATTTTAAAAGCTATGGGCATACAATCGAAAAGATGACTAAAGAACAGCAGCATATTTTATGTGATGCACAAACTTCAGGAGGTCTGCTTGTCATTGTCAGAAAAAATGATGTTACTGCATTCCATGAAATCACTAAATCATTTAATTTGTCGCTGCAGTCAATCGGGCATACATGCAGTCAAATGGGAAAACTGATAAAGGTAATCTGAAATGATCAATCTGACAACAAAGGATTATGAAAATATTGTTGTTAAAAACATCAAGTTGATTGATGTGAGAGCTCCTGTTGAGTTTAATAAAGGTGCCTTCATCAATTCTGTCAATTTGCCTCTCATGAATGATGAAGAACGTCATTTAGTTGGAATTTGCTATCAGGAACATGGAAATGAAGCAGCAGTTGCGCTAGGTCATCAACTGGTATCCGGGATGATAAAAGAGCAAAGAGTCAATGCGTGGAAAAACCATCTTTTCAGCAATCCTGACAGCATACTTTATTGCTATCGGGGGGGACAGCGGTCATTAATCAGCCAGCAGTGGATAAAACAATCAACCGGAATTGATGTCGTGAGACTGGAAGAAGGTTATAAAGGATTCAGAAACTATCTGATAGAACAGTTGAATCCGGATTTGCTTGAATGTAAGCCGTTGATTCTAAGCGGATATACTGGGTCAGGTAAAACAGAATTATTGAACCAGCTTGAAAACAGCATTGACCTAGAAGGCATAGCTAATCACAGAGGATCTTCATTCGGACACAGAGAAACACCTCAGCCAACACAAATCAGCTTTGAAAACAATCTAGCCTATGCATTTATCAGACACAGACATCAGAGGTTTAGGTACATGATTCTTGAAGATGAAGGAAAGAATGTTGGAAGCTGTTTTCTTCCGATACCACTGGTACAGTTTTTAAATGGGTGTGATTTGGTACTGTTGGAAGTACCACTGGAAGAACGTATAGAGGCTATTCTTAAGGAATATGTCATAAAAGCTCAGTCACATCATGGGAAAAACCTGCAAGCATGGGCTGAGGAAATCAGAAATAACCTGTTAAGAATAAGAAGAAGGCTCGGAGGAGAGAGACATCAGCTGATATTGAATCAGTTTAATGATGCCTATGAACATCAGAAAGATTCTGGAGACATCAAACTGCATGAAAAATGGATCGAATCACTTCTAAACGAATATTATGATCCAATGTATCGCTTTATGCTGCAACAAGCATCATCAAGAATAATTTTCAAAGGGGATAGACAAACTGTCTTTTCCTATTTAAAAGGTAAAGCTACTCACCATAATACTTAGTATAAGTTCCTGTAATTGTCAGTTTCACAATGAAAACAGCTCCATGGGAGTTTTCTCTGGAAACAGTCATCATTTGTTGCATGGCAGTGATAGGAGCAGTCATTGAATCATCTTCACCTATCCCTGAATCAGGAAGCAGACCAGATATGGCATTAAATTCTTCTAAACTCATTCCACTGTCTTTTAGCTGCTGATCTAACCCCGGCACATTTTCATTACCGATACTTCCCATTGAGGAGAGCAAATCCTGTAATGCTGAAAAGTCAACTGTAAACCAATCCAGGAGTGGACAATCGTGTGAAAAATAGTCAATATCAGTAGATAAACTAAACCCAGTTGGATTCCAGTTTTCTTCAGGAATCTCTATGGCAATCAATTGGCTAAGTCCATCAAACGGCAATGGAGAATCAAAATTTATTGTTCCGACAGGATCTGGAAGATAGATATCCGTAGAACCAACGAGATCATTGTCAGAAGAAGCGGGTAATGTGATGAAAATTCCTCCTTTAGGTGTGTTTTCATCAAGTCCAAATGATAAAAGATCCTTTTTTAATTTCTCGTTGTTTTTATTGATTGGAAGAATCAGCCTGACCATACTGTTTTCGATGGTTGGATCTGAGATGGTGGAAGAGAGACTTCCATTTGAAGAGATGATGTTATTACCTTCCATATCAGCTGACCCGGTAAAGGAATAATCAGATGACTGGATGACATAGAAACTGTGATCCAGAATTTTTACGGTATCATTGCTCGATGCTGTAGATTCCCAGGTGAAATCTTCAGTAGAATAATGAGTTTCAGCTTTTATGGTGATTTCCATTTCAGAATAGCACTTTGCTGTTTTGATTTTAAAAGAATCGACAGGGTCATCGTTTGATTTATTGAAATTTGAATTGCTGTAAATAATAAATAACTTTTCGATTTTCTGATTTTCAAATTGATTCAGCTTGCAGAAATTCTCTTCTTCAAGAGATGACCAATCCTCTAGATACCACTGCCCATCTAACTTGATCAAAGCTTGACGTTTAATATATTCATCGTCGTCAAAAGTATTCTCAAATTCAATATCCACATGCTTTAATAAAGTATCGGTATTAAAAAAGTATACATAATATTGAAGCGCACCTGGCTTTAATGTAACAGATTGCTCATCTTCTTCATCCACTTTCATTATTCTTTTGTAATATGATTTTCCAACTGGTCGCCCAGGTAAATCACCATAATCAAAATAATGCCTGCATATACCCATATTAATATTATAAATAGCGTACTTGGCATATTGCTCTCTCATGTTATTAACTGAATCAGAAAGGAATCCTCTGATACTGCTGCCACCATTCCTGACAGCATCATAAAGTATTTCAGGGACAATATTATATTCACCATAATCTGAAAAATAGTAGAACAGCATATATCCGGAATATTCGAAGCAATTTCCGAAGTCAATGCGGTCCCAGTCAAGAGTCTGGAAAAAGTATTGCAGATATCCATGCTCTATATTAAATGAATCAAAAACATAGTGCTCAGACCACTTTGCGGTCGCTTCATGAAGCCATTTCATATCTGTTCCTGTAAATCTTAAACCAATTTCATACTGGAAGCTATGGAAAAGCTCATGTGCTGAGGTTGACATTATCTGTGCAGCATTTTTATAATTGGAAGTGGCAATTCTGATTCGATAATTACTTTGATCAAACCAGGCACAACCATTTGAATACTTTCCAAGAGGAACAAGCTCTATGACCACGTTTTTCGTCAGAGGAGCAGTTAGTAAAACTTCAAATTTGTCATAGGCGACTGTGATGGCATTCTCTATGTCGCTGACACACATGTTGTAGTCCAACCTTTTGTCAGCATCCCAGTTTGAGTATTCAAAATAGTAAATAGAAAATTTAATGTTTTCAATATAGAAATCATGCACAATAAGCTGCTTTGAAGGAGCTTCAGCATTTACTTTTCTGAACAATGAAAATGGTGTGAAAGTGGAGGCAGACTGGTTTAAATCCTCTTTATAAAAATAACTCTCTGGATTTGAAATCGGTACTAAATATGCTTCAATGAGATCTCTGGTTTCTTTTGCCAAGTCGTCCCAATGATCAGCCAGATACTGATAAGCATAATTAATTGATTCATATCCTTCCGCGCCTTTATATTCTTCAGGAACAAGAGAGTCCTGAAACTCTGTCAGCACAAGCAGTTTTGAAAATTCTTCTTCAGTCATCTGCCCGCTGTTAAACGAATCTCGTAGCTTATCATAGGTAGTATCAGGTATTTTTTCAAAATCATCTGGAGCATTGAAAAGTTCAATTGATTCCTCATCTGAGTTGAGAGCTGTCATCATGCTCTCAAAATCAGAATTGAAAACGGGATTAAAATTAAGCAGTTCTGTAATATCATAGTTATTTTCACTGCTCACTAAAGGTTGATTATCCGGTATTTCAGGCTGACTGGACATGACTGATTCACTTGACTGGTTATCCGGTTTACTGCATCCAATGAAAAATGCAGTGATAAAAATAATGACTAGAATGCAACAAAAAATTTTGAAAGATAGTTTTTTAGGATACATGCTTGACACCCCCAGATTTAATATTTTCATTTTATCATGACAGCATAATCAAATCAATCAAGAAAAGACATGATTATAAGTTAATTGGCTATTTTATGGAAAAAAATCATCAGATAATATAAAATGTAACTGACGAAAAAAAGAGAGAAAAAGAATGAGAGTAAAATCAAAAATAGACCTTTTTATGAAAGAATTGCTTATGAAAAGATTAAATCTGTAAAACTCAGTGATAATATGCTTTCTTCAATGGCTTTATCAAGAGACCGTATTGAAATAAGGCAGCATGGAAAGGGATATCTTGCCGGAACTACATATATATCACCTGAAGAAAGAGAAAAATTCATGTCAGACCTGATTGAAAAGTGTCATAATCTGGATTTATGAGGGAAAGGATTAATCATATGGTATCACTTGAAGAAGTTGAAATTATGCTAAATGAAATGGCTGCATTATTCCCGCAGGAGATTTACAAGGAACTGAATGGAGGTATTGTTTTGCTCCCCGATGTGAAGCTGAATAATCTTGCGAAAAAAAACGACCTGTATATCATGGGCGAGTATCATGGCGGGGGTAATATGGGAAGGTATATCATCATCTATTATGGATCATTCATGAAAGTGTACGGCTACATGGAAAAAGAACAGCTAAGAGAAAGACTACTTCATACTTTAAAACATGAATTCACACATCATCTGGAATCATTGGCAGGAGAAAAGGATCTTGAAATCAAAGATGCGAACTATATCAGGGATTATTTGAAACGCAGAGACAGATGAATAAGAACAGGAACATTGATAGACTATTGTTTAAAACACTGAAATGTTTTAAAATATAAGAAAAGCTAAAATACTGTAAGGGAGATCTCAATGGAAAATAAAAACTTTTTATCACCAAAAGAAATCGCAGAATATACAGTCGAAAGCGGTTTGAAAAAAACGCTGCTTTCTCCGGTTAAGATGATTATTTTAGGAATTTTAGCAGGTGTTTTCATTGCTTTTGCCAGTGAAGGTTCTAATATGGCTGCATTTAATTTGTGGGCAAGTCCTGACACCTATGGCCTTGGTAAAGTGCTTGCCGGAGCCATTTTCGGAACAGGGTTAATGCTGGTCGTTATTGCTGGTGGAGAGCTGTTTACAGGAAATACTCTGATCATCATGTCTGTATTACAGCGAAAAGCAAAATTTTCAGGTATGATGAAAAACTGGTCTCTGGTATATATCGGGAATTTTATCGGATCTTTTTTTATCGCATATATGATTGTTCATTCAGGCCAGTTAAATGCAAGCGGGGCACTTCTGGGAGCCACTACCATAAAAATCGCTTCATATAAAGTAAGCCTTTCTTTCATGGAGGCTTTTTATCTTGGAATCATGTGCAACTGGCTGGTTTGTCTTGCTGTCTGGATGGCTTATGGTGCCAAAGACATGATAGGAAAGCTGATGGCAATCTTCTTTCCGATCTGGCTGTTTATTACTTCAGGGTTTGAGCACAGTGTCGCGAACATGTACTACATACCAGCCGGTATTCTTGCAAAAGCAAATCCAGTATATTATGAAGCGGCAATTAATGCAGGAGTATCTGCAGAAAAAATGAATGCACTGAACTGGGGTTCTTTTATTACCCATAATCTGATTCCGGTGACAATTGGTAACATTGTAGGTGGCGGAGTGCTTGTTGGAATGGTTTACTGGTTTGTTTATTTAACTAATAAAAAGAAAGCCATGTAAAAAAGGCTTCAATATCCAGGATATTGATTGGTGAGAAATCAAGGATTTATGACAACATTCAACAAGGTAAAGCAAGTTTATTTGAAAACCTTAAGGTATGTTAAAAGGATTTCAGAAGAAAATAAAAGGCTGATGACATTCATCATGAAGCATCAGTCTTTTTTAATTTGCGGATACTATAAAGCATTCTACAAAACAAGAAAAATCATATATATTGACAATGAAGACAGCCATGAGTTCATCAGAAAAAACCAGGAACTTTTCAAGTTGAATCAGGTTAATTCATCAGCGTTTTTTAAAAAGGGTATGATGTGCATTCTTGATTTGCTTCAGCTGAAAAGAGTGGTTGTCAAGCACAACGAAAAATCAGGTCATTTCGGTTCACTACTTTTAGTGACGAGATACCAGAGCTATAAAATTTTTGATTTCAAAAATAATGAAGTGGTAAACTGCATAGACGATATAATAAAGTATAATAACATTAAAACTGCAGTTTCTGAGTTTAGCGCTTACTTTAAAACCACAGCTATAAGTTTCGATGATGATACTCAGGTATTCTATGAAAAATACATCGTCAATAAACCATTCAGACTCTGGGAACGAGAAGAAATAGACAGGGCACTTTCATTATCATACCAAAACTACATTAACTACTTTAAAGATGTTAAAAACATGGAAAGTTGCTTGTCTGTTGAATCATTGATTCAATCAAGTCAAGATTCAATCATGGACAAAGAGATTCTACATAGCATGGTTTCTCTGATTCCAGAGAAAAACCGCAATGATTTCTGGCCGATGGCAAGAGTGCAGGGAGATTTTAATTTTTCAAATATTCTATATGATAATCTGGATTTTTATTTCATTGACTGGGAACATTCTGGTGTTCACCTGTTTTTTTACGACATGATCAACATTTTATTCACTGAAGCCTATCATAAAGATTATTTCTACTTAGAAGAGTACTTTAACGGTAGATTTGACCATTATTTCACTGAAGTTTTCATGTTGTTCGGAAAACAATTCATAGAAGAAGAGAAAATGTATTACTTTGCTCTTTTTCTTATTACCAGAATGGTTTTCTTTGAATCGAGAATTAATGTGGAGATGATAGACTTGATATGCAAAGAGTACAACAGGGTGATTAATGAGGTTCTTGTCATGACTAAGAAAAAGGATAGAAGATGATGGGATTAATTAAAAAAGCAATCAGGAAGATGATTCCTTATTCCATACGATTAAAAATATATAATGCCAGGAACATGCTGAAATGCAGAAAAGTCATTAACTATTATGAAAAGCATCCCGATGAAAAAAGATTTTATTTGAATGAGTTGTCCTATATAAGGAAAAATTTCTCGTTCAATATGATTCCCGGTCCTATTTCAGAATATAACAATCTAAGCAGAATCAATGTGGTATCAGATTTATGCAACAATCTGTTCTATGTGATTCATAATGGTAAAAAACTGTATTTTCCCGGTAGTTATTCAGAGATAATGGTAAAAGAATCATATCGGACATTGACAATAGAACAGAACGCTGAAAGCCCTCATTTATATTTTGATGAATCAGTGATGATTATGGCGGAAGACATTTTCGTTGATGTGGGAAGTGGTGAAGGGATAAGTTCCCTGGATATGATTGACCATGTAAAAGAAATAGTTATTTTTGAAGGTGACAGTATGTGGTTTGATGCATTAAGAGCAACTTTTACTCCATGGAGCAATAAAGTAACTGTTATCAACAAGTATGTTTCTGATATCACAGATAGAGATGGTGTGACCTTGGACAGTTATTTCCAAGAGAAAAAACAAAACCTGTTAATAAAAATAGATGTTGAAGGTATGGAAAGAAAAGTTCTCAAAGGTGCTGAAAAAATTCTTTCTGAAACAAATAACCGAATAGTCTGTTGTACTTATCATAATCAAGATGATGCTGAAGATTTCAAAAAATATTTTAATGATAAGGGCTATGAAACGAGTTTTTCATCTGGATTCATGCTGCTGTTGAATGATAAGACTTTCATCCCACCTTTTTTTAGGAAAGGAGTTATCAGAGCTTGGCATAATAACTGAAGATCAGACACTCATGGTTGTCCAGTCTTCAACATTCCAAATTTCAGTAATCCAGTCTTCGTAAAATTCGGGATCATGGCTGACAAGTGTGATTGTGCCTTTGAATTCTTTTAAAGCTCGTTTTAACTCAGCTTTAGCAGCTAGATCAAGATGATTCGTAGGTTCATCCAGTACAAGCCAGTTGATTTCCTTGAGCATCAGCTTACATAATCTTACTTTTGCGTTTTCACCACCACTCAATACATACATCTGGTTAGTGATATGTTCACTGTCCAAACCGCATTTGGCAAGACAAGATCGTACTTCTCCATTTGTTAATGCGGGAAACTCGCTCCAGATTTCTTCCATGGCTGTATTGTTATTATATCTGCCGGCTTCCTGCTCAAAATAACCAGGGTAGATGAACTGATCCAGCTCTACTGTTCCGGAAAGAGGTTTCAGAATACCCAGTATTGTTTTCAGCAGTGTGGACTTACCTAATCCGTTAACTCCTTTAATGGCAATGTTTTTTCCTCTTTCAAGTGTGATATTCAAAGGTTTTGTCAAAGGTTTATCATATCCTATGACAAGATCCTTAGCCTGGAACAAGATCCGTCCGGGAGCTCTTGCTTCTGTGAATTTGAAAACAGGATCCGCTTTAACTCTTACTTTTTCAATTATATCCATATTATCAAGTTTTTTTTGCCTGCTTTTAGCCATATTGCTGGTAGCAACTCTGGCTTTGTTCCTGGCAATGAAATCCTCTAATTTATCAATTTCCTTCTGCTGTTTATCATATGCCTGCTGATGCTGCTTTTTCTTAAGCTGGTACATCTGTAAAAAACGGTTATAATCACCGGTATATCTTGTTATATTTGCGTTTTCGACATGATAGATGACATTGACGACATCATTTAAAAATGTCATATCATGTGATACAAGTATGAAACTGTTCTCATAGTTCTGCAGAAAATTCTTGAGCCATGCAATATGGTTGACATCCAAAAAGTTTGTCGGTTCATCAAGAATGAGTATCATCGGGTTTTCTAAAAGCAACTTAGTTAAAAGGACTTTACTTCTTTGCCCGCCGCTTAACTCATCCACTTTTCTCTCTAATCCGATTTCACCAAGACCTAAACCGTTTGCTACTTCTTCAATTTTTGAGTCAATGATGTAAAAACCGTTATGTTCAAGCATATGCTGAATATCACCGACATCTTCCATCATTTTTGCCGTTTCAGCTTCAGAAGCATCTGCCATATTCTCATATATGAGAAGCATTTCCGCTTCAAGGTCAAACATATGCTGAAAAGCTTCTCTTAAAACTTCTCTTATTGATTTCCCTTTTGTGAGCGCTGTATGCTGATCAAGGTATCCTGTCGTTATACGATTACACCATTCTACTTTTCCTTCATCGGGACTAAGCTTGCCGGTTATAATATCTAAAAAGGTTGATTTTCCTTCTCCGTTTGCACCAATCAAACCGACATGCTCTCCATTTAAAAGACGGAAAGAAACATTCTCAAGAATTCTTCTGCCCCCGAAGACATGATTCACATTTTCTACATTCAGGATACTCATTAAGCCTCCACACATTATTTTATTCCGCTAACCATATTAACTTATATTACGGGTAAAAGTCAAAACAAGATTATCAGCATAATGAAATCTTGATTTACAGCAGACTTTTTACATGCTTTTCTAGACCCTCATAGATTGAGGTGGAGGGGATCTTCAATCCGGCCATTTTTAGCTTTGAAAGATCATAAATTCTGTGGCATAGAAATGATCCGGAATCATGATTTGATTCAAGAAACTCATGAATACTTATTTCTGTAATATGAGCATGTTTTCCAAGATATGATGCAATAATCTGGTAGTATTTTCTTGATTCAATGATATCAGGTCCCATGACACAAAAAATTTCATTGTATGTTTTCTCATTTCCAATGCAACTGATCATTAATTCGGCAAGATCATTTGCAAAAATCGGCTGTTGCAGAAAATGACCTCCTCCGACTAAACATAGAGGTTGATCATTGATGATTTTAAAGATCAGCTCAGGATCTCTTGAGTGCTGTGGAAGACATCCGAGATATGAACCCGGGCCATATATATGGGCAGGCCTTAGTGTGGTAACCACCATCTGGCCAAGATCATTACTCATGAACTCCAGTTCACATAAACGTTTCAGCGCACCGTAACTGCCATCTGTCAGGAAATGTAAATTCTGTTCATTCTGCGGGAACCACCTTTTTTGGGGATTGTAGACAAAATCTGTAGAAATCCATATCAGGTGATTGGTTCGATTCTTGAAAACTTCAATATCCTGTTTTGCATCATCCGGGTGAAAACAGATGCAGTCAAAAACCGCATCCCAGTGAATACCTGTTTCTTCAACAGCATTTTTAAAAGCAGGCTTATCATGGCGATCGGCAGTAATGAGATTAACACCTTCAGGTATCTGCTTTTTACCTCTTGTGGTAATCCATACATCGTGTCCAAGTGACACTGCAAGTTTAGCAAGTGTGCCGCTCAGAAAACCACTTCCGCCAATAATCAGTATTTTGTATTTACTGTTCATCATCCCATCTCCTTTTTTAATCACGTAATGATTGCATTGTTTTTATATCGTTATTATCATATCATGAACATGAAAGCATGTCTGTGATTATACTGGAAGTAAATATGAAAGGGCTGTCAGCATTGCAGTTATTATTTGTCTTCAGGTATGAAAACAGCAGAAAAATTGCATAATAAGGTTCAAATACATCAATAATTATGATATTTATATCAATTTCAGCATGTTTTTGATATAATAATTGTACAGTAATAGTTTTTAAAGGAGGTTTGTTTATGCAATGTAATAAATGCGGTAAAGAATTAGAAGAAAATTCAAAATTCTGTGATAGTTGTGGTGAAAAAGTGACCCTTGAAAAAACAGAAGTCGTCGAGGAAACAGTAACAGAGATTCCTGAGCCGGAAAGTGTTGATGAAGTGACACCTGAACCTGTAAAAAAGGAAACTGTGGTGCCTGAACCGGTAAAAAAAGAAGAACCTGTTGTTCAGGAAGCAAAACCGAAGGTTGTTGTTGAACCTAAAAAAAACAAGGATGTATCACTCACAAAACCAATCGGGATTTTCGGATTCATATGGCTGTTTATTTTGATGGCTATACCACTTGTCAATGTTGTGATGGTTATCATCTGGGCTTTCAGTAAAAATGTCAATACCAACAAAAAGAACTATGCCTGGGCAGTGATTATCATTTTCTTATTAATGCTGGCCGGTTCTATATTTGCTTTTATTCAATTCAGTTTGAACTTTACAGATATCATTGACTATATCACACAATTTGTTGATGGACTGGCATAAAAAGCCTGAATAAATAAAGAAAGCCCTTGATTTTATCTTGGGCTTTTATTTCGTAAAAAATTAGGCAGGGGATTATCATGAATTCACGAGAAAGATTGCTTAACGCTCTAAATCATCAAAAGACTGATAAAATACCAGTTGATTTTGGTGCAACATCAGTTACGGGTATGAATGTTAATGTTGTCATAGCTTTAAGAGAATTCTATGGACTAGAGCGAAGACTTGTCAAGGTCCATGAACCTTATCAGATGCTTGGCCTCATTGACTCTGACTTGCAGGAAGTTTTGAAGGTTGATGTTAAAGGAGTTTTCGGGAAAAACACGTTATTCGGATTTCCAAATGAAAACTGGAAAGAATGGCGTACTGGAAACGGGACTACAGTTCTGGTACCTGAGAAATTCAATACAACTGTTGATTCTGAAGGTAATATTTTTATTTACCCTGAAGGAGACACCACTGTAAAAGCAAGCGGAAGAATGCCGAAAGGCGGATACTATTTTGATGCAATCATCAGGCAGGATGAGATAGATGAGGATCATCTTTCGCCATCAGATAATTTGGAAGAATTTACTATCATCAAAGAAGAGGATCTGACTTATTTTAAAGACTCGATTCAGACAGCATCAAAAACCGGCATGGGTGTCATGGTAAGTTTCGGGGGAACTGCATTAGGGGATATAGCTCTTGTCCCGGGGACTTTCATGAAACATCCAAAAGGAATAAGAGACATCGAAGAATGGTATGTTTCTACAGTGACCAGACAAAGCTATCTTCATGAAATATTTGAAAGACAGACAGACATTGCATTAATCAATCTTGAAAAACTGAATAAGGCAGCAGGAGATTTGATAGATGTCCTGTTTATCTGCGGAACTGATTTCGGGACACAAACAGGAACATTCTGTTCGCCATTGACTTTTAATCAGCTCTACTTACCTTATTATCAGAAAATAAACAACTGGATTCATGATCATACATCATGGAAGACATTCAAGCATAGCTGTGGAGCAGTGGAATCATTCATTCCTCTTTTTATCGAGGCTGGTTTTGATATTCTCAATCCGGTTCAATGCTCTGCAACAGGAATGGAACCGGATTTACTGAAAAAGAGATATGGGAATGATATTGTTTTCTGGGGTGGGGGAATTGATACCCAGAAGGTATTGCCTTTCGGAACACCACAGGATGTAAAAGCGCAGGTTCTTGAAAGATGCAGGATTTTTTCTGAAAACGGTGGATATGTATTTAATGCCATCCATAATATTCAGGCAAATACACCGGTGAAAAATATTACGGCTATGATAGAGGCAGTTCATGAGTTCAATCGATAATATTCCTGTAGTTTCTGGCTTCTTCCAGAAGAGCTATCGTGTTTATATAAGGAACATCCACTTGATAAGCCTGAGATGGAGAAGTTATGAAACCTCCACCCCGGCTCATTCCTGATATGACATTTCTGGTTTCTGTCATCACTTCATCAGGTGAACCATGAGGAAGTATCCTTTGAGTGGTGATCCCTCCCCAGAAAGTCAGTTTAGTGCCATAATTTGCTTTTAGTTCATAGATATCCATGACTTCAGGTTGAACAGGATTTAAGACATCAATACCCATTTCCACTAAGTCAGGTATTATCTGCTCGATATTTCCACAAGAATGTATCCAGACATGCTTACCTGCCTTTTTTATGATTTCATATTCCTGGATTTCTCCCGGTTTAATCAATTCTCTCCATATGGCAGGTGACATCAGCATGGACTGCTGAGAACCCCAGTCACTTCCCAGTAAAACACCATCAAGATTTGAATTGACAATATTTTCGAGCATAACGAGGTTTTTTCTGATGATTTCACCAAGCAGTTTTTTTGCATAATCAGGTTCACCGGCAAGATCAGCAAGAAAGTTTTCAATACCTCTGCAGAAGTTGGCTTTCTCAAAATGGCTGCCATAGGCGGTTCCGAGCACGTAAAATCCTTTTTTCTGAAGATAGTCTGATTTTTCCTCAAAGTGGCTGTAACTGCCGTATCCGGCTGTCTTAGGGATATAGTCTGGCGGTGTGAATGATGTATAGTAGCTATGATCAACCTCTTTCCAGTTCCACCAGGGAATTGATATTGAGATGACATGATTACCCATACCAATGGCAAGTGCTTCATAAAAATTGAAAAACCCGTCTTTCACAGCAGCTTTTAATTCGCTGTCAAGAAAATCATCTTCAAGTTGTTTTTTGTATTTTTCAATGGCAGCTGTTGTAAAGTATATACCATAGGGTACTTTTTCAGTTTCAACATGCCTGATTGCTGATAACACAAGTTCCTTTTTCATAACATCATCCCTTTTACCGTCTGTTTTAATCATTATATCATAAATCTATCTTGATACAATGCGGTCACTTATTCATGTAGCAACACCACTCGTCATATAACTCCTTTTCGGTTTTACCGAATACCTCCGAATAGTCCATTGACCCGCTGGAAAATTCGAGTACTTTTTCCCATCCATATGTTTTATCCAGAAATTCAATGTATTTGTATGAATAGGCATACCCGCCCATATTACTGAAAGTCAGGCCATTTTCAGTATGCATTTCATTCATAGCTGGAATTGGCCAGGAACCAAGTTCTGCTTTTGTCGGCTCCTGCGCTGATAAATATGTGGCAAGCCCATTATCCCAGAAATATGGCAAGTCTGAATTCAAAGTGAAGACAATGGAGTGCACCAGTTCGTGAAGGGTGGCATTAAGGATAGTTTCATGAGTATGACCTTTCACTATGGTATATGGTGAAACCATCATGATGTTACCGTTGTGACTATCACCGATATGCCATGAAGGAGCAAAAGTCATGGTGATTAAACCTGCTTCTCTAATCGCTAACTGAAACTGTGACTGATACAGAAATACCTTGGTAGGTTTATCGCTTTGAACATTCATTTTGCTTCTGATTTCCTCTGCTTTTTCTTTTAACAGTGTAAATACTTCGATTGCTCCTTGTTCACCTTTTGCCTGATAATACAGAATGATATTATTATCAGATATTTTTTGACTTCCTAAAGGCCTGGGGAAAAACACAGGTAATGTCTGGACCACTAGTAATGTCATAATGACAAGGATAACTGCTAATTTTCTTTTTTTTGTTTGTTTTTTCATTTTTTTTTGATTTCAATATTGTTTATACAATATTAATGAAATCTGTCCTTTCATAATATATGAGCTTGTTTGATTTTTGCTTAAGCTCAGATATATTATAGGAGAGATATTGTTTGAAAACCCCTAACCCAAGTTAGGTGTTTAGGCAGGTTTCACAATAAATTTTAAAAAGAACAGCACCTCCAAAAGTGAAGGTGCTGGATGATTTACTTGACATGTTCAATGCTTTTTAACTGATGAGATTCATCAGCAGCTATGGTATATGATATTTTCACCAGATCATCTTTCTTAAAGTCAGAAGTCATCAATGCCATGTCTGTATGTCTGAATACCATATATGTGCCACCGGTTTTCACTTCAATACTGTTATTATCAATTAATCCCTGATAAACTCCGTTAACAGTTAGAAAAGCTTCGTTATTCAAATCAAGCAGCTGATAGGTTTCATTATCAGTGTTGGTCACTGTAAACTGATCTGTTATTCCCTGTAACTGTATGATTATACTGGGATAGGTCAATGCTTGTGTTACCATCTGATCTTTTGCAGGAACTGTCTCATTAACGAATACTAAGGTTTTACCTTCATTATCCTCAACAGACTCCACAGCGATTGAATAACCGCCAGTCGGTTTTTCACCCATTCCTATGAACAATGTGAAGACACCTGAATCATTTACCCAATAATAGAAACCTCGGTTCATCTTGAACTTTTCCAGATCATTTTTGATTTCATCACTTAATGAAGAGGGGTCAAGAATCTCGAACTTGATGTCATTTACAGTAATCCCCTGTGGAGGGGTTGTATTTGTATCTGCAGGAGCTGATGAATTAGGAGGATTGCTGATCCCTGGAGTTATATCATCATTACCTGCACTGCACCCGCTTATTACAAGCAACAAAACTGATGCGATGATGAGTACTCCATATTTTAAATTTTTATGTTTCATAATTTATCTCCTTGATAATTGTTAATTGTCTTCTGAATATTTGACGAATGACAAAGTTAAAAGTTCCGCTTAAGATAAAAACCATACCAATAATCATGCTTGAAAAGTAAAGGTTATCTCTGTTACACTAGTAAAGAAAGAAAGCAGGTAGGTAAATGGAAAATCAGCAGCCAGTCCAATTAAGCGCAAAAGAGAATTTTTTTCAGTTTCTAAAATTCACCATGTTCTCAATTTCTGCAGGGGCGATACAATTCGCAAGTTTCACATTACTCAATGAACTGACCAGACTTCCTTACTGGCCAAGTTATCTGATTGCACTGATTTTGTCTGTTTTATATAACTTTACCGTTAACAGAAGATTTACTTTTAAGTCAGCCAATAACATTCCTGTTGCCATGATGCAGGTTCTTGGATATTACTGTCTATTTACTCCGCTGTCAACATGGTGGGGAAATGCATTAATTAATTTAGGGTGGAATGAATATGTGGTTCTGATTGGAACAATGCTGATTAATTTTGTCACAGAATTTACTTTTACCAGATTTGTGGTATTCAGGAAGTCTATCAATACCAATGATTTAGCAAAGAAAAATGTATAATTAGCTAACATAATTGAAAAAAACTATAAACTTGCCTTCTTCATAAATTTCTTGTTGTATTTCTTGAAGATTCTATATGAGAACATACTGCTTTTTAAATATTTTTTCATGAATGTTTTTGAAAAGAGTTTTTGATTCTGGCTGACCCCACTAAAAAGCAGCAGGGAAATGCTTCGGTCAAGCAGCTGATGTAAAGCGATTGTTTTTTTGTTATTCTTATCATAAATTTCATTCATGAGATGCTTGATCAATGAATCGTGCTTTAAAAACTGGTTATCAAGAAGCATTTTCTTAGCAGAAGTGTTATAGGGGGTATCATGCTGATTCATGATATCCTCCTCGATATCCTGTAAATCGTCTGCAAGCTGAAGAATAATACCATATCCATAAGCAAAAAGTGCATGTTTGCCTGATAAACTACCTTTGATCAAGTAAGCATCCGCCAGGACTGAAGTGCCTCCTTTATAAAAAGTAAACATCAGAAGGTCTCTTTCAGAAAGGCTTGATCCAGCGTGCTGAGAAAGGCTTTTGTTCTGTCCGTCTAAAATGGCTAATAAACTTTGATAAACATCTGGAAAATCCTTTCTGTTAAAATCAGATTCTATTAAATCAATCATGGCAAAGATTCTTTTTTCTTCATCATTAATAGAAAGATCGACATTATGGAGTATTTTCTGATAGAATCGATGATTGAAATGGCTC
>JAFGUQ010000154.1 GCA_016938455.1 Clostridia bacterium | reverse complement strand
AGGAACTTGCTGTTCCATTACAGCCTAGTACATTGATCAGTTTGTTTTTCACCAGTGTTCTGATGTAATCTCTTCCTGGTCCCAGGTATTTTCTAGGATCAAATTCACCAGGATTCTTGTAAAACACTTCTCTGATGGCAGCGGTCATAGCCAGTCTTAAATCAGAATCTATGTTTATTTTGCAGACAGCCATTTTAGCAGCCTGTCTCAGCATTTCTTCCGGAACCCCTTGTGCACCGGGCATATTGCCGCCGTACATGTTAATCATTTCAACATACTCAGGAATAACTGAAGATGCGCCATGCAGCACTATGGGATATCCTGGAAGTCTTTTCTGGATTTCTTCAAGAATATCAAATCTGAGCATTGGCTCACCGGTGAATTTGAATGCTCCATGACTGGTTCCGATAGCAATGGCCAGTGAGTCAACACCTGTTTTTGCAACGAACTCTTCTACTTCATCAGGTCTGGTGTAGGAAGCGTCTTCATCATTAACATGAATCGCATCTTCAATTCCAGCCAGTCTTCCAAGTTCACCTTCAACGACAACCCCTTTGGAATGTGCATAATCAACTACTCTTTTTGTCAGTTCAATATTTTCTTTGAATGGAAAGTGGGAACCGTCAATCATTACTGATGTGAATCCTCCATCGATGCATGATTTACATGTTTCAAAGGTATCACCATGGTCGAGATGAACCACGATCGGTAAGTCAGTGTCTTCAATCGCCGCTTCAATCAGTTTCATCAGATAACCATGTTTTGCATACTTTCTGGCTCCTGCTGATACCTGAAGAATTAGAGGTGCATCTACTTCTTTGGCTGCTTCAGTGATTCCCTGAACAATTTCCATATTATTTACGTTAAAAGCGCCTATGGCGTATCCGCCTTCATAAGCTTTCTTAAACATTTCTTTTGATGTTATTAATGCCATACTGTTTCTCCTTTTTTTTTATTCACATTAATTCTATCAGAAAACCTGATAAAATCAAGTAAAACCAAGGTAATAACTTTATTTTTCAGTTTGTTGATGATACAATTATTAAAAACTCAGGAGTGTCAAATTGAAAGCAGCTGTACTATATAAAAAGCATGATTTACGAATTGAGAACTTACCGATGCCAGTACCAGCCGGTAATCAGGTGCTGATTAAAACTGCTTTTTGCGGAGTTTGCGGCACCGATGTCCATTTGTTCAACGGTGATGAAGGATCAGTTAAAATGACTCCTATGACCATTCCAGGTCATGAATTATCCGGTATCAATATGCTGACTAATGAGAAAGTGGTAGTGGACCCGAACTATTATTGCGGGAAATGCGAGGAATGCCTGGCTGGCAGACCTCATTATTGCCGGAACATGAAAAACACAGGAGTGAATTCCAACGGAGGATTTGCAGACTATCTTGTGGCAGAACAGTCACAGATACATGTTCTTCCCACAGGTATCACCCTTGAGGAAGCCTGCTTTCTGGAACCGATTTCCTGCTGCCTTCATGGACTGAATAAAATCATGATTGATAAGAATGATCATGTTCTCATCATAGGCGGCGGAACCATAGGCCTTTTGATGCTTCAGTTAAGCATTTTTCTCGGAGCTTCCAGAACTGCAGTGGTGGAGCTGGTGAATTCAAAAAGAGACCTTGCATTGGTTCTTGGTGCTGATGAAGTATACGAGGATGTCAGTGAAATAAGAAACCATAAATTCAATAAGGTGATTGAATGCATCGGATTGAAAAAGACCTGTGAAGATGCCATTTCGATATGCGCCAATACCGGTCATGTCCTCCTGTTCGGTCTGACTGAACCTGAAGAGACCATATCAATCAGACCCTTTGATTTATTCAAACGTGACTTGACAGTCACTTCATCCTATATCAATCCTTATACCATTGAAGAGGCAATCAAAGTGATGTCAACAGGGAAAATAAGAACCGCACCGTTGATCGGTCAGATATTGCCTTTAGAAAATCTTGAAGAAGTACTCAAAGACAGCAAGTTACGTCAGGATGGAAAAGTTCTCATCAAGTTAAACTGAAAATTACATAATATCAGTGTTTATCTGTCAATATATTTGATTTTAAACCTGTCTTGTGTTATATTTTTAACTGAAAAATTTAATTATGACAATAATTTCAGGAGGATAAATATGACAAAATTAAAAGGCGCAGCTGTCTTTGGGCAGTCAGGCGGACCCACATCGGTAATCAACGCATCTGCATCCGGAGTTTTCCAGCAGGCATTGAAAGAAGACCTTATAACTGAAGTATATGGAGCAGCTCATGGTATCAGAGGAATTCTTGAAGAAGATTTCTATGATATCAGAAAAGAGACTCAGGAAGAGCTCGACCTGCTAAAAACAACCCCTTCTTCCGCTTTGGGTTCAGTCAGATATAAGCTGAAGGATCCAAGCGTGGATGATACAGACTATAAACGCATACTCGAAGTATTCAAAAAATACAACATCAGATACTTTTTCTATAACGGTGGAAACGATTCAATGGATACCACCAATAAAATAAGCAAATTCCTTGCTAAATCAGGGTATGAATGTATTGTCATGGGTGTACCTAAGACAATAGATAATGATCTGTTCGGAACTGATCACTGTCCTGGGTATGCCTCAGCGGCAAGATATGTCGCAACGACTATCATGGAAATTTATCATGATGCCAGAGTATATGATACTCCGATGATCACTGTTATTGAAATCATGGGCAGAAATGCAGGCTGGCTGACAGCTGCTTCTGTACTTGCTGCTTACAAAGGAGCTGGCCCTGATCTGATTTACCTTCCTGAAGTTCCGTTTACCATGGAAAAATTCATCAAAGATGTCAGAAAGGTATTCGACACCAAAGGTGGCAAGGTCATTGTTGCCTTCTCAGAAGGCTGTAAAAACAGTGAAGGTAAATATATTGCTGAAATGGGAGCAACGCTGTCAAAAGATGCTTTCGGTCACGCTCAATTAGGCGGTGCAGCTTCAGTTCTTGCAGATATACTTAAAAATGAGTTCAAATGCAAAGTCAGAGGAATTGAGTTTTCACTGATGCAGCGTTGTGGTGCTCATATCGGTTCAAAGACTGATGTTGACGAAGCATTCATGGCTGGTCAGGAAGCTGTTAAAGCAGCTGTTTCAGGCATTACCGACCATATGGTTGCCTTTGAAAGAGTCATGGTTGACGGAAAATATACCTGTCAGCCTAAATTAATCAATTTAAGTCATGTAGCCAATACAGAAAAAACTGTCCCTCTGGAATGGCTGAACAAAGACCAGAATTTTCTGACAGATGATTTTATTAGCTATGCACTGCCTTTGATTCAGGGAGATTCTCACCCGCCATATGTGGATGGACTTCCTCATTTCGCTAAACTGAAAAAGGTATCTGTACCTAAGAAATAACATTGAGGAACCTCCAAATCGGAGGTTCTTTTTTTATATTTATTTATCCTAATTTCTGTTGACAATTCTATATAAACTGGTACAATAAGATAAAAAACTGACCGACCGGTCGGTTTTGAAATAATGAGGTATAAAATGAACATTTCAAGATTCAGCGTAAAAAGACCAGTCACCACCTTGATGATCATCCTGGTCATCGTATTATTAGGGGTGGTGTCATTCACAAACATACAGACGGATTTATTTCCGAGCATAAACGTCCCGATTGCTGCTGTCAGTATTTCTTATCAGGGAGCCAGTCCCCTTGAAGTGGAGAACATTGTCACTAAAAATGTCGAAAACGCATTGGCTACAGTCAGTAATGTAGATGAAATCTCCAGTACATCTTCAGAAGGCAGCGCTTTGGTGATTATACAGTTCAATCAAAATACAGATATGGATGCCGCCATGCTCGAACTGAATGAATCACTTGACCTGGTCATGGCTTATCTTCCGGAAGATGTCTCCAATCCTATCATTATACAGTTTGACCCCAATATGCTTCCGATCATGAGCTATTCCCTTTCTCTTGAGAACAAAGACATGTGGGAATCCACCATCTGGGCCGATTCTATTTTCAAGACTCGAGTCGAAAGCATTGAAGGTGTTGCCAGTGTCAATATCTCAGGAGGCATTGAAAAAGAAGTACATATTATTCCTGATAAACTAAAAATGGATCAGCTGGGAATCACCTCTTCCATGCTGTCTCAAATGCTGATGGCGAACAACATCAGTCTTCCCGGTGGTTCAGTGTCAGAAGATTCAATCGATTATGCTGTCAGGACATTAGGTTCGCTTGGCAGCATTGAAGAAATCAGAGATATGGTTTTCATGTCACCTTCCATGCAGATTCCGGTTAAACTCTCAGATTTTGCATCAGTTGATTTTGTCAATACCAATACCAAATCATATAACAAAGTCAACGGTATAGATTCCCTGACTGTGTCAATTCAAAAACAGAGCGGTTATAACACAGCTGAGGTAGCTCATCGGGTTCAGGAAGAAATCTCCCAGATACAGGATGATTTTGCCGGCGTGACAGTCACTACTATTTTCGATCAGTCCGCCTATATTGATCTGATGGTCAACAATGTGGCCTTGAATGCTCTGGTCGGTGCATTGCTTGCTGTCATCATTCTATTCATCTTCTTAAAAGACATTCGTTCCACGTTCATTATCGGAGTGGCAATCCCCATCAGTATACTGGCGACCTTCATTTTACTATATTTTACACACATTACATTGAATATCGTTTCATTAGGAGGGCTGGCGTTAGGGATCGGTATGCTTGTCGATAACTCGATTGTCGTGCTTGAAAACATCTACCGGTTGCGCAGCGAGGGCTACAGTAAGAAAAAAGCAGCCATCACTGGTGCCAAGAACATTTCAGGAGCGATCTTCGCTTCTACAATGACCACTGTTTCAGTTTTTCTACCTGTCGTTTTTCTTCAGGGAATGACGGCAGATATTTTCAAGGAAATGGCTTTGACGATTGCCATATCACTTTTAACCAGTCTGATCATCGCATTGACTTTAGTCCCTATGGTTTCTTCAAAAATACTGAAAAGAGACAAGTCCAGACACCATAAAATCATGGAAAGCACTAAGAATGTATACAGTAAAATGCTTTCATGGTCATTGAAAAGAAGAGCGGTTGTCCTTCTTTTAGCATTGCTGATTTTCGCTTCTAGTGTCTACGGAGTACTTCAGATGGGTATGGAATACTTCCCTGCCACAGATGAAGGTCAGATTTCAATTGATATACAAATGGAAAAAGGAACATCCTATCAGAATACTCTTGAACAGGTTAAAATCATAGAAAAGAAATTATTCGATTATGACGAAATTGACATCATCAATACCAGCGTCGGGAACTCCGGAAGTTTCATGGGATTCCGCTCTGCTGGATACGACAGCGGGAATATTACTGTAAATTTAATTTCTTCAGAAGACAGAACAAAAACCACACTTGAATTCGTGGATACCTTAAGGAATGACCTTGAACCTCTCACATCAGCCAAACTGGTCATTGAAGCCACTGAAAACAGCAATATGAGCATGCTGACAGGAACAGGTGTCTCTGTAGAGATTCTTGGCCCTGATCTGCTGGTGCTTGAGAAGATAGCAAACGACCTGAAAGAACAGGCGATAACAATTGAAGGTGTCACCGATGCTAAAACAAGTTTACAGAAAGGATCACCGGAACTGGTAGTCCTTCCTGACAGCACTAAAACAGCCATGAGCGGTCTTACAACTTATCAGGTGGCTCAAAGTGTCTCCAGCATTGTTCAGGGCTCAAAGCTTTCAACTGTCAGAATAGATAATGAAGATATCACTTTACGATTGATGAACACAGAAGAAATCACCAGGCAATCACTTGGCAATATTGAATTGACTACTGCATTAGGTACCAAAATCAAATTAAGTGACATTGCCAAAATTGAAGAGCAGACGGGATATACTTCAATTTCAAGAAAAAACCAGACCAGAATCCTGACTGTATCCACGACAATTGAAGAAGGTTTTGATGCAGGTACAGTCGGAAAAGATATGCAGAAAATTATTGACGATTATGATATTCCGGATGGATATCAGCTTAATCTAAGTGGTGAAGCAGAAGAAACCATGAATGCTTTCGGTGATCTGCTTTATGCCCTGATCATCGGAATCATACTGGTGTATATGATCATGGCTGCTCAATTTGAATCATTGCTTCATCCGTTTATCATCATGTTTACCATTCCACTCGCTTTCACAGGAGCTTTCCTCGGTTTACTTGCCATTGGTGCTCCGTTAAGTGTCCCTGCTTTTTTAGGAATGATTGTTCTTGCTGGAATTGTCGTCAATAACGGAATTGTGCTTGTTGACTATATCAACAGATTACGAAAAGAGGGTAAAAGTGTCAAACAGGCTATTCTTGAAGCTGCACCTGTCAGACTTCGTCCGATATTCATGACCTCACTGACCACCATTCTGGCACTGATTCCACTTGCATTAGGAATTGGTGAAGGGACAGAAATGCTGATTCCCCTGTCTGTCACCGTCATAGGCGGATTAATTTTCGCAACCATGCTTACCTTGCTGGTAGTTCCGGTGATGTATAGTCTGTTTAATAAAGAAAAAAGTGGTAAGGTGGTTAAAAAATGAAAAATAAAAAGCAGCTTATCATGAATGCAGCCATGTCATTAATCGAAAAAAACGGTATCGCGGGATTGACTGTTTCTGATATCGCAAATGAAGCCAAAATCGGCAAAGGTACTGTCTATGAATATTTTAAATGTAAGGAAGATATCTTCTATGAGGCAATGGAGTATGGACTGGAGCTCTGTGTAAAAGACCTTGAAAAGAAAGCACTTGCTAATCATCCCGATCACAGAAAAGCAGTATACAACTTCATTGACAGTGCTGTGGAAATCATTAAATCACAGGTTTTTCTTTCCTTTTCCACAGACTCGAAAATATGCGGTTTTGACAAAGACAGTTTTGAAAAACTGAGAAACACTGTTCAGAAACATTATGTCACTATTCTTGGAATATGTGAAAAAATAAACCAGATCGGTATTGAAGAAGGAGCGACAAAGAAGCCTTCTTATCCCCTGACTCACTTCATCTTTTCCAACATGATATTTTCTACTGTCATGCAGAGTGTCAACGGTACAATTCAAATCGGCATTGATTTAAAACCTTATCTATATGAGATGACGGTTAAACTGTACAGCTGATCATATTCTGAATAAATTCTTTTTATGTTTCTCAAGAAGCAGTAAAAGCGGGAGCCCGAGCCCATAACAGGCAATGGCTTCTCCTGCTGTCACTGATACAATACCAAGCCATAATGGAATATCAAGATAAAAAGAAATGATGTATCCCACAATCAATCCGTTTATTATGACCGGAGGCAGCGGTGCTAACAGTCTGTTTTTCATCTTGTATGTCAAATATGCGGCAGTCAATGTGGCTAATGATCCGAAAACAATATCAATAATTCCGAAACCACCGATGATATTAGCCAGAATACAGCCAATAAAAAGACCTGGAACAGCTGCAGGGGTGAAAAATGCAAGCACAGTCAGTGCTTCCGATACTCTGACTTGCATATATCCAAAACTGAATGGGGCCAGTAAAAGGGTCAGTGCTGCATAAAGCGAACCGATGACAGCCGCCTGCACTAAAAATCTGGTAGAAATTCTTTTCATCATTACACTCCTAGTTTTATTTATAGACAGGATGGATTTCGAACTGTCTTTACCGTATTATACAGATGGTCTGTCATTTTGTAAACAGGAAAACATCAATAAAACTACTGTTCATGTTGTCAGGCTTTTTCTCATGACAAGTTTCTGCCCGGTTTCACCATGAACTGTAAATCCCATTCTTCTGTACATTTCAGCCGGTCCCATGAAATCATTGAATATATCGCTAAATGCTTTGTTCGGATAGGCTTCGATACAATCATATCCGTCTTCAACAGCATAAACAGTAACATCTGTCCTCATATTCATTGTCGGTATGGGTATCAGTTTCAAAGAACTCAAGATAATCATCAAGCAAATGGGTCTGTCATGAGTCAAGTTGTCATTCAAGCCTGAAAAGTTCCATCAGGGCTTCATTGTCAAGCGATGAAATCCAGTCAGCGCCCTGATCCGAAATGACTTCATTAGACAGCTTCACTTTGGCTTCTATCATCCTGTCAATCTTTTCTTCGATGGTTCCGGATGAAATGAATTTATGGACAATGACATTCTTGGATTGTCCGATTCTGAATACCCTGTCTGTTGCCTGATTTTCAACTGCGGGATTCCACCATCTGTCAAAATGAATGACATGATTGGCCGCAGTCAGATTTAACCCTACCCCTCCGGCTTTGATTGAAATGACCATATAAGGTACATACTCATGACCCTGGAATTTCGAGACAATCTCTTTTCTTTTTATGACACTGGTTCCTCCATGAAAGACTAGACCCTTATGTCCGAAAACCCCTTCAAGAAAAGAGTTGAGCGGTTCTGTGATTTCTTTGAACTGAGTGAAAACAAGGACTCTTTCACGCTTTTCATAAATGACATCGCATATTTCTTTCAAACGCTGAAATTTCCCGCTGTCTTTTTCAGGATAATGAAGCTGCCCGGTGTATTGAGATGGATGATTGCATATCTGCTTGAATTTCATGATTGAAGAAAGCACCACACCTTTTCTCTCAATCCCTTCATTATACTGCTCAAGTTTTATTTTCAGCTGATTGACAAGATTGCTGTAAAGGGCAATCTGCTTTTTGGACAGTGGTATGTATGATTTCATTTCCACCTTATCCGGTAAATCAGAGATGATGCTCTTATCTGTTTTCAATCGCCTTAGAATAAACGGGTTAACCACATTCTTCAGTTTTGTATAACCTGCATTTTTTTCTTTGATTTGTCTGATAAACTCGTTGAACTCTTTTGGTGTTCCAAGCAATCCCTTATTCAGAAAATCAAACAGCGACCATAAATCAGACAGATGGTTCTCAATTGGTGTACCGGTCAATGCTATTTTATGGACTGCATTGAGTTGCTTCACTATTCTTGTCTGTTTTGTCCTGGGATTTTTTATCGCCTGTGCTTCATCTAAAATCACTGTATCCCAGGTCTGTTTCCTTAACCAGCCCACCTTTGAAACCATTGTATAGGTGGTAATGAATAATTCATGCGCATTGATGATCTCGCTGTTTTCATCATTGACATTCTTGTTTTCAGAGGGATGAATAACATAATATTTGATATCAGGTGTGAATCTGTTAAGTTCACTGATCCAGTTGCCGATAATGGAAGCCGGTATGATCAGTAATGTTTTCTCTTTCCTTACTTTTCTTGCATAATGAATAAGGGCCAGTATCTGAACTGTCTTTCCAAGACCCATGTCATCAGCAAGACAAGTTCCCAGCTTCAGGTTCTTCATGAACCATAACCAGTTCAGCCCGTGTTCCTGATAAAGCCTCAGTTTTGTATTGAAATCACTTCCCACATCAACAGGCGTAATCTTTCCTGGATTTGTCAGTGTGGTAATCAGATTAGTCAGGAATTCTCCGTTTGTGATTTCAATATCCTGGAAATCACCTGGAAGGTGCAATGTTTTTTTTATGTTCAGCTGCATTTTTAATGCTTCAATGATGCCTAAATCCTGTGTCATTAATTTCTGTGCTTGTGAAAAAGCAGTCAGTGTTTCATTTAAATCTCTGTGATTCACTTCAATCCATCTGCCATTGATATATTGAAGCCCCTGAGCTTCTCCAATCAGAGATTTTAACTGCTCTTCAGAAATGCTTTCATTCCCCAGCATCATCTCCACTTTGAAATTCAGGATTGAATTCAACGAAAGAGTGTTTTCACTGGCAAAATCAATATGAATAGACAGTTTTGATGAAGGTGTTTTTTCTTTCCACCATTTAGGTACTTTACAGATGATACCTGACTGTTCATATATGTGTAATTCATTCAGAAACAGATAAGCCTCATCTGATGAAAGTGAATTGAATTCATATATCTTCTCAGATTGGATCAGCTGTCTTAAAAATTCACTGTGTAATGAAGCCTCAGTTAACGGGGACATAAGTTCATTCAGCCTTTTCAGATTACCGCTGTTTTCAATAACCGCCTGTTTCAGTGGATATTCCTTAATCTGCCTGGATTCTCCGGCAGTAGAATAGGTAACTCTAAAAGAAAACGGCTGTTGCTCATCTTCACTTTCTTCCAGATAAAAAAAGATTCTGCCAAGCAGATGAAGTGAAGGGTTCAATGACAAAAAATAGTCATCGGTACTCCAGTGAAATTGCTGTATTTTATTGAAAAACACCTTATTAAGCTGTTTCCAGAAATTTCTTACCCACTTATGGTTGATAAACTCAACACCATTAAGATAAGGGCACTTTTGAATCAGACGTTCAATTTCTTCTGTATCAATTTTAACTTCAGCATTTTCATTCATTAACTGCTCTGGTGATATGCTTGTGACAGATGAAATAAAGGAAGATGCCAGTCTATATAAAAACTGAAGCGAATCAGACATATAGGCTGATTTTTCAAGAAATCCCAGAAAAAGAACTGACTCATAAGTCTCAGCCAGGTAATACTGATATATTTCTTCCTGAAGAATCATTTCTTTATTTGTGATTTCTCTTTTTGTCAATTGCCAGTCAAGTTCGAAGTATCCGTTCACTTTCAAAATGACAATCAGTTCTTTATATAAATGTTTCTGGTTCTGGCTTCTTTTCATCTGGTAACAAAAGCATCCTCTCAAGCTATCTTTACTAATCAGAAATTATATCACATTTGGATTAAGTCTGCTGATTCTTTTAACATAAATTTCTTTGTGAAATAATTGACAAACTTATTAATATATTATAATATGTTAATAAATTAACAAAGAGATTGACTGAAAGCATCTTGGAAAGGCATCAATGAATTCTCAAACAGCAATATTAGAAAAAAACGCAGAAATGCTAAAATCGATCGGGCACCCAATCAGATTATGTATTATAAAAAAATTATTTGAAAGTGGAGGATGCACTATAACTCACATGCAAACTTGCATGAATGCATCGCAATCCTCTTTATCTCAACATGTCAGAACACTAAAATCTTGTGGCATTGTAAAAGGAACCCGTCAAGGTAAAGAAATTGTTTACCAGCTTATCAGAGAAGACATAGCTGATATTATAAAAATCATATTTAATGAAAGAGGACAAGACAATGAATAAAAAAGTCGTGATCATCGGTGGTGTTGCAGGAGGAGCAGGCACTGCAGCAAGATTAAGAAGGCTGGACGAAAGTGCAGAGATTATCATTTTAGAGAAGGACCATATATTTCTTTTGCAAACTGTGGTCTTCCCTATCACATAGGAAATGTTATTGAAGACAGAGAAGATTTGATTTTACAATCTCCAAAAAGTTTCAAAGAGCAATTCAACATTGAAGTAAGAGTTTTATCAGAAGTCATGACAATAAATAAAGAAGATAAAACTGTCGAGGTTGTCAATCATGCCACTAATAAAAAATATACAGAAACATATGATATATTAGTCATTTCAACGGGTTCTACGCCGTTAAAGCCTCCTATTGAAGGAATCAACGGTACTGGAATATTCTCATTATGGACAATTCCCGATATGGATAAAATCATTAAATATATTACAGAACACAAACCAAAAAGAGCTGCTATTATAGGTGGTGGATTCATTGGCCTTGAAATGGCTGAAAATTTAGAAGCACTTGGATTGCAAATTTCACTGATTGAAATGGCAGACCAGGTGATGATGCCTCTTGATTTTGATATGGCACAAATTATTCACAGACATATCGCATCAAAAAAAGTATCATTAAAGCTAAGTGACGGAGTTAAGTCATTTGAATCTAAAGATGGAGTCACTTATATCACTTTGCAAAGTGGGACTATCGTCGAAAGTGATATTGTCATACTGGCAATCGGAGTCAGACCAAATTCTGCTCTTGCAAAAAAAGCTAATCTTGCTTTGAATGACCGTAGTGGCATCAAAGTGGATCAGTATTTAAGAACAAGTGATGAGAATATCTATGCTGTTGGCGATGTTATTGAAGTAGATAATTATGTATCAAAAGAAAAAGCTATGATTCCATTAGCTGGTCCTGCCAATAAACAAGGAAGAATCTGCGCTAATAATATCAATGGAGCAAAACAATCTTATAACGGTTCGTTAGGTTCATCTGTTGCTAAGGTATTTGATATGACAGTCGCTTCCACGGGATTGAATGAAAAGCAATTAATGGCAGGTGGTAAAAAAATCAATCTTGATTACAGAATCACTATTGTTCATCCTAAAAGTCATGCAGGTTATTATCCTGGAGCTTTCCCGATGTCATTAAAAGTCATATTTGATTTGGATGGTAAAGTCCTTGGTGCACAAGCTGTTGGTTATGAAGGAGTTGAAAAGCGAATTGATGTCATTGCCACTGTGATTAGACTAAACGGTACGGTCTATGACTTGAAAGACTTGGAACTGACTTATGCTCCCCCCTATTCCTCAGCAAAAGACCCTGTTAATATGGCTGGTTACACTGCAGAAAATATCTTGAACCAGTCAATGGATAACATTACTGTTAATGAATTAAAAGCGTT
>JAFGUQ010000153.1 GCA_016938455.1 Clostridia bacterium | reverse complement strand
CTTTCAGAAACACCTTTTTCCAAGGCTGCCGCTCTCGATTCATAATGAGGCATCGCACTTTCATTGTCGATATGAACCAACACAACTTCTGTGGAGGTATCTTCAAGATAGATATCAGGACATTGAATGGTATCAAAATAACCTTGTTCTACAGAAGCATCAAATCTATTGTAGAAGTCTGCAGTTGTAAATTGATATAAGTCTCCTGTTTGTCCAGATATTGTAATAACACTGTCATAGTCTTCTGATGGTACTGGAAGTTGTATCATACCATTTTCATCCTTTTTCGTCTCTATAGTGAAATTAAGATGAGGATATGCTTCAAATTCAACTGAGATTGTGAAGGTTTCTTGATTGCCTTCCATATGCATTAAATGTCCTGGAAGGACAACTGCTGTTTTTCGATCGGTTCGATTATATGTTGACGGTGTACCAATAACTTCTTTTTCATCATGCGAAAACACATTGTTTGCAGGATAGTCTACAAAATATTCACCATCTGTATAACTTTTATCTTTCGTTTTTTTATTGCTGCCATCTAAATAAGGTTCAAAACTGTCTCGAGTTTTATTGCCTTCTGCTGTTTCGATGAAGAAACCATGTGACAGAAAGATTTCATTGATTCCTTTAAGATCATTTGGCTTGTCTTTATAATACTCCAAGAGCGCTTCATAAACTTCTGTAAAGTTTTGATAAGGCGTGAACAAAATATTCATCAGCTGATCAATAGGCATGCTGATGGTATCATCATCATTACCGTTTTCATAAGTGTCATCGTTATCATAAACATCCCATAAGATACCTGCTAAGGCAAGTTCTTCATCACGACCTAAATCACCATATGCCTTAAAATTAACTTCCAATGATCCGAAACCTGCATAAACATGTGCATTCTTATCACCATACATATCAGATGCAACCAGTGACATGAATTCTGCAAAGCCTTCTGAATAGGAATCAGCTGTTGTTGTATTCAAGTACCCCATATGATTGATATGAATGAATTCTTATCCGATAATTCTCTGT
>JAFGUQ010000152.1 GCA_016938455.1 Clostridia bacterium | reverse complement strand
TACCAATTTCAGTGCCATGCCTGTATCAAAAATTTGCCATGGTATTCCTTGTTTAACCTTACGATATTTACAGTAAAAAAGCGAACAAATGATCATCAACTATCTTAAAATAATATTTCGTAATATCAGACGGTTTCCGGCATATTCATTCATAAATATCAGCGGCCTTGCCATCGGTATGACCTGTACGTTTCTGATACTTCTTTGGGTACAGGATGAAATCAGTTATGATAAGTTTTATGAAAATGCCGGTGATCTGTATCGTGTGCTTGAAAACCAGCATTATGCCGGAGAAGAAATATTCCCTGTGGCTGTAACACCCAGCGGATTAGCCCCTGCGCTGAAAGAAGATTTTCCTGAAATCATCAGGGCAGCAAGGTACAAGTCAAATTACTGGCTTGTACAAAAAGATGATGGCTACATCACTGAAAGGTTTGAGAATGTTGACCAGGACTTTTTAGAGATGTTCAGTATTCAGTTTATTAAGGGGGATATTCAAACTGCACTTGTTGAACCCCATTCAGTGATACTTACTGAAGAGATGGCAGAAAAATATTTTGGATTGGAAGATCCCATTGGAAGTACATTAGATATTAATAAAGGGCACCTGATTAAAGTGACGGGCGTGATAAAAAAACCACGCCGGAACAGCCATCTGGATTTTAATTTCCTTATGCCTTTCATTTATCTGAAAGAAACAGGAACCGATATCAATGACTGGGGTAATAATTCACATTACACTTATGTTCAGCTTCAGAAGGATGCTGACAGTAAAAAAGTCAATGAGAAAATAAAAGACCAGTGTAAAAAATATCATGAAGGTTCCACAACTGAAATCTTTCTTCAGAATGTAAAAAAAATTCATCTTTATTCTTCCGGAAAATTTGCAGCTGATCTGGGAGGTCACGGTGATATTGCCTATGTCAGAATCTTCAGCATAGTAGCGATATTCGTTCTTTTAATAGCATGCATCAATTTTATGAACCTCTCTACTGCCCAGTCGGCCAGGAGAGCTAAAGAAATTGGACTGCGCAAGGTT
>JAFGUQ010000018.1 GCA_016938455.1 Clostridia bacterium | reverse complement strand
TTTAATTTCATCTCCTTTGATTTATATGTTTTTCTATATAGATATTACCATATGTTTTTATATTGTCAAATTTATTGCCATTCATATGAAATAGTGGTATATTACAAAAGTAATGAAGAAGATTAATTTGCTAAATACCTCTGGAAAGGGGTTGGCTCCCGCGAACTTAATAGTCATCAGTTTTCTAAGTGCAATTTTAATTGGCACCATTCTTTTAGTAATGCCTTTTTCTTCGAAACTTGGTCACAGCATCGGTTTTATCAATGCTTTGTTCACTGCAACAAGTGCTGTTTGTGTCACTGGACTTGTTGTCGCTGATACCGCAACTACTTTCAGTATTTTCGGACAGACAGTCATTATCATACTGATTCAATTAGGCGGACTTGGAATCATGACTGCCGCAGCACTTTTTTCCATGATATTAGGAAGAAGAATGGGTTTGAAAGAACGTTTGACATTGCAAGAATCCATCAGCGAATTCAACCTTCAAGGTATTGTCAAGCTTTTCAAGAATATTCTGATTGCCACCTTCTCGATTGAACTTGCAGGTGCTTTTATTCTGTCATTCAGTTTTATCCCTATTTATGGGTTTGTAAGAGGGGTTGCAAAGAGTATCTTTCATTCCATTTCTGCATTCTGTAATGCGGGTTTTGATATTATGGGAACAGCAGAACAACCATTCCAGAGTCTGACCAATCTGAACAACCATGCAGGAATCGTCATACCGATTGCCCTGCTGTTTATCCTCGGAGGTATGGGTTTTGTAGTCTGGAGAGATATCGTCCGTGTCAGGAAATTTAAAGAATTCATGCTTCACACGAAAGTCGTTCTCATATTTTCAGGCATACTGATTCTGACAGGAACCATCCTGTTTCTTCTATTTGAATTTAACAATACCATGGAAGGAATGGGATTTTTCCAGAAACTGATGAATGCATTCTTTCATTCTGTGACTCCGAGGACAGCCGGCTTCAATACTCTTGATGTCGCTAGCATGACCAGTCAGTCACAGCTGATTACCATTATACTTATGTTCATCGGTGCCGCTCCCGGTTCTACCGCAGGCGGTATCAAAGTGACTACATTTGCGATTATTCTTTTCACTGTCATCACCTATGTCCGTGGAATCAATGATGTGAACATGATGAAAAGAAAAGTAAGTGAAAACATAGTCAAGAAATCTCTTTCCATTGTATTTATGGCATTTTCGCTTATCTTACTTACCACTATCGTTTTATTGATTTCAGAAGCAGGTACACTGGCAGAATGTCTATTTGAAGCTGTCTCAGCATTCGGTACCGTCGGTCTTTCCACCGGTATTACTCCATCTCTTCCTTTTGCAGGGAAAATAGCAATTATCATCACCATGTTCTTCGGAAGAGTCGGTCCATTGGCAGTTGCTCTTTCTTTAACACAGAGTAAAGCTAATAAACAATTATTTACATACCCTGAAGGTAAAATTTCAGTAGGTTAATGAGGAGGAAAATATGAATTCATACATCGTTTTAGGTCTTGGAAGGTTTGGAAAAGCTTTTGCTAAAACATTATATAATCTGGGACATGACGTCTTAGGTGTCGATAACAACCCTGATGTGGTTCAGGAAATGTCTGATGAATTGACTCATGTCATCACTTCTGAGTGCTCAAACGAGGATTTTCTTAAATCAATCGGCGTGTCGAACTTTGATGCAGCGATTGTTGGAATCGGTAACAACCTGCAGGCAAGTATTCTGACAACAGCACTGTTAAAAGAGCTCGGATGCAAATACATCATCTCCAAAGCACAGAATGATCTTCATGCCAAAGTATTGATTACAGTCGGTGCTAACAGAGTTGTATTTCCTGAGCGTGACATGGCCATTCGTGTTGCCAACAATCTGGCATCACAGAATATCATTGATTCCATTCAATTGTCCGGTGATTATAGTATCATGGAAACCAATATCCCTGAAAAATGGGTAGGAAAAACAATTACTGAATTGGCAATCAGAACTAAATACAGAGTCAATATCCTAGCCATAAAAAGAGGATCAGAACTATTCATTTCACCTGCTCCTTCCTCTATTTTCATGGAAGGTGATATCGTTTCCATTATGGGTAGAGATTCAGATTTGAAAGCTTTAAAAGTTCATTAGAATCTGATTGACTAAAGTCAACCTATCATTTATGATTTAACTTAAGTTTGAAACGGAGATTTTTTTATATGAAATTAATTAACAAGAAACTGGGAAATGTGGGGATAAAAGTCCCTGATATCCTGTTTCCTAAGAATAATGTGGATTTATCAAAATGGGCGGTCATCGCCTGTGACCAATACACCAGCAGCAATGAATACTGGACTGAAGTCGCCAAGAAAGTCGGTTACTCACCTTCCACCCTCAAGCTGATGCTTCCTGAGATCTATCTTGAATCCCCTGATGCTTCCAAACGTCTGAGAAAAATAGCTTCTGAAATGAAAAAGTATCTCCGCTATGGAGTCCTTAGTCCTCTTGGCGAAGGATTCATGTATGTTGAAAGAGTCACCTCTTACGGACATATCCGAAAAGGATTGCTTGTATGTATCGACCTTGAGCATTATAACTTTTCACCTTCGTCAGCTTCATTAATCAGACCGACTGAGAAAACCATTGTCGAAAGAATTCCAGCCAGAGTGAAAATAAGGGAAAATGCAGTTGTTGAACTGCCTCATGTAATGTTACTTATTGATGACCCTCAGAAATCCGTTGTGGAACCTTTTGCTTCCATGAAGAATTCATACAAGAAACTGTATAACTTTGATCTCATGCAAAATGGCGGTCATATAGAAGGATACCAGATCAACAACATCCAGGACATGGAGCATATCTCAAAATCACTTCATGAATTAGCAGATAAAAAAAGTTTCAAGGCAAAATACAAAACTGATAAAGAACTGCTTCTTTTTGCTGTCGGTGACGGGAATCATTCTCTTGCTGCAGCTAAAACTCACTGGGAGAATATTAAGCAGTCGTTAACCAATGAAGAGACATTGTCACATCCATCAAGATATGCCATGGTTGAAATCGTGAATATTCATGATGATAATCTGAAATTCGAACCTATTCACAGAGTGCTGTTCCATACTGAAATTGATGATTTCACTCAATTCCTGAAAGAGCAGAATATTGAGTGCATTGGCATGGATTCTATAGAAAAACTCAATGAAAAAGTACTTGCGAATGCATTTAATAAAGAAAAACACTGTTTTGGTCTGATCGGAAATGGAAAGTTTCTGTATGTTGAAGTGTCTGAAACCACTTCCTTCACAGCTTGTGGCACTATCCAATGCATTATCGATCAGTACATGGAAAAGAATAAGGTGGAAATCGATTTCATTCATGATCTTGATTCACTGATTGATATATCAGATAAAGTCAATTGCGGTTTTCTGATGCCTCCGATTGATAAAACTAGTTTCTTCAAGACAGTCATTGAAGAAGGGACTTTACCGAGGAAAACATTCTCGATGGGACATGCTGATGAGAAACGGTTCTATCTTGAGACAAGAAAGATCACCTCATAGATTGGAACCTCTCTTGAGTGATTTTTTACCATATTTGATGTTAAGTGTATCCATAGTCTTTTCAATTTTCTCTTCTTTCACTTCAATATGATTGTCAAAGAAGGAAACCTGAGCTTTCTGACCTGTCATATTATGTAAGCCAATGCCAATCAGTCTGATTGGCTTTTTACTATCCCAGTTTTCTTCAAGAAGTTCATAACCGGCTTTTAATATTTCCTTGTCAAGATTAGTAGCATGTACTTTCTTCTGTCTGGTGACACTGATGAAATTACTGTATTTCATAGTAATCTGAACTGTCTCACCTTTCAAACCCTCAGCCCGTGCTTTGACACCAACTTCCTGAGCCAGGTTGATCAATGCTTTCTTTGCCTGGTTAATATCTGTCATATCCGCTGCCAGCGTATGCTCTTTACTGATTGATTTACTTTTTACCTGATGAACCCCCACTAATGAGTGATCGATTCCATTGGCCCTTTCATAGAGATAGGATCCGAAAGAACCGAACTTTTCAGTCAGAAATACTTTGTCACAATTGGCAATATCTCCGATGGTGTGGATACCTACATTTAAAAGCTGCTTACTGGTGGCTTTTCCTACTCCGTACATTTTATTGACAGGAAGTGGCCAGAGCATTTTTTCAATATCCTTCTGATACATGGTGGTGATACCCAAAGGTTTTTTCATTTCGCAGGCCATTTTTGAGAGAAACTTATTTTCTGATATGCCGACAGAACACCATAATCCCAGTTCATCCTTTACTTCATTTTGAATTCTGGAAGCGATATCGAAAGGGCTTCCGAAAAGATCTGTGCTTTCAGTGATATCCAGCCATCCCTCGTCGATGCTGGCTTGTTCGATCGTTGGTGTATATCTTCTGAAAATATCAAATACCTGATTGGAACATTTTGAATAAAGGCCTGACGAAGGTTTGACAAGTTCAATCGATGGACAGACATTTTTCGCCTGATTGACTGTCATGGTGGTATAGACACCATATTTTCTGGCAATATAGTTGGCAGTCAGAATAATCCCTGTCCTTTTCAAAGGGTCACCAGCCACTGCTGCCGGAATATCTCTTAGTTCCGGACGTAAAAGGCTTTCGCACATGATAAAAAAAGCATTCATGTCCACCAGTAGAATATGCTTCATTAATTCAGGCTCCTATATCGTTTAAGAACTGTGACACTGCATTTTCATTCCTCAGTTCGATATATTCAATATGGTCGATATTCTGATTGATAAGCTGATTAATCAAAGGTTTGAAATCTTTGTTGTATCTCATGATTTTTTTAATCATCCTGAACCTGAAATGGTTCCGATGAGGTACTTTTCTGATTGATTCCCTGATTCGTTCCTTAATATATCCTATGACACAACGTAAAGGTGTTTCATCAACAAAAATAACTGTGTCCGCCATTTTCATTCTTGTTTCAAAAGTGATGCTCTGTGTACCTTCAATTATCCATTCAGGTTTTTGAGCAATTTCATTCACCGCACTGATCCAAGTGTTTTTCTCATCCTCTGTATGGTTAGTCGATATTGTGTCATCCTTGATATGATACAGGTCCAGTCCTGTTTTCTTGTTTAATCTGTATGCTAAATTTGATTTGTCAGAACCCGGGCAACCCATAATCATCACTTTTTTCATTTTCACCTCATATTAATCATATATTATGTAACTATTATACTATTTTCTGCAGATATTTTAAAGTAGCGGTTTTATTTCCTTGACACTCATGTTCTTTGCCATTAAAATATTAATTGCGCCTGCGTCATTAGCTCAGCTGGCAGAGCACCTGACTCTTAATCAGGGTGTCCGGGGTTCGAGTCCCCGATGACGCACCATTTTCATAATATAACTGTGTCCGTATTAAAACAGCCTTTTACAAAGTGGCTGTTTTTCTGAATATATGATTAGCATATTGATTTCATGTGTTATATAACTATTTGTCATCTGAAAACAACTATTGTATAATTGGAAATATTGAAAACACCAATTAATCATATCAGCAAAGAGGAAAAGTACCATGAAAAAAATATCTGGAAATGACATTTTAAAAGTAAAATATCTTTTTGAAGAATATAAGAGCAATCTGCCTGTTATTCACAGCGTTTTTGAATGTCAGTATGATGGCTCTGCTTATGTGGATGATTTAGAGAACTTACATTGGGCCATTTTATGCACACCTTTTATGCAGCATTTTATTGCAGGAAATCCGACTGATGGATGTCTTCATATTTTAGAAGATATTCTCTTTAGCTGTATCCTAGAAGAACAGGATGAAAAGGAAATTGTCATCTTCGCATCTGAAAAATGGAATGATATTCTAGATGAAATATTCAAGAAGCATAATGGTGTGACAGATGTTCGTAAAATATTTCTGTTTTCATCTGATAACTACAAGGAAATAAAGCATCCCAGCTTACCTTCCGATATTCAACCATTATTAGAAAAATGTAGAATTACACCATTTAGTCTAATCGACACATGGTCTTCTAAGCTATTATCAGGTAATCAAATAATCAGTCACTGTGATGCCCTGATGGTGGGAAAAGGTATGGCAGAAATCGATATAGCCACCGATGAATCATTTAGAGGGAAAGGGTATGCCACCGCTGCAGCTATGCTTTTAATTGACAAGCTACTTGAAATCAACTTGACACCATGCTGGTCATCTTGGCCATTTCGGATAGAATCTCAGCATATAGCTCAAAAGCTTGGTTTCATTCCATCGCCTGATGAAAAAGCATGGATATGGATGGAAGGAATGTAAGAATCAGATATATTAAACTTCCCTATTGACTGACATAATCTATCCTGTTTATGGCTCCTTAATAATGACAACTGTCTTCTTGATTTCTTTCTTTTCTTCATACATCTTTTCATCAGCCATTTTTATCAGCATGTCAAGATTCTTGTCCTGGTAATCGTCAACTTCAATGATGCCATGGCTGACACTGATATTATACAGTCTGTTTTCCGCTTCATTGATTTCATTGAATCGTGCTGTTATTCTTGACCACACCATCTCTGCTTCTTCTTTGTTGGCATTAGTGAAAACAATCAGGAATTCATCACCACCCATTCTCACAACAAAGTCTGTCTCTCTTATGATGCTCTTTGTGACACTGACAAATGTAGTGATCAGTTCATCTCCGAGCTCATGGCCAAGGTTGTCATTGACATCTTTCAACCCATTGATATCGACAAAAGCAATACTTAGCCTGCTTCTTCTCCGATTATCACTGGGTACCAGTTTAGCAATGGAGTCGAGTCCGGCTCTTCTGTTATATATTTTAGTAAGTCCATCATATTCTGATAAATATTTTATCTTTTCACGGGAACGCTTGCTTATGTAAACAAAAATTGAAATAATCATTGAAATAATCAAAAGCACCATAAAATAGATGATATTCTCCCAGAAAATCCGAATTGCCTTGTCAAATCTGTTTTTTGAAATTAAGGATTTATTCGGACCGTTGATACTGTTAAATGAAACTACTTTCCAGTTTCCGTCGCCTAAGATAATATCACCATTTGAAAATAGTGTGTCATTATCCTGAATGTTATTTTCAACAATAACATCTGAATAAATAAAAAGCCCGTTCTCATTTATGAAAGTGCCAGAAGTTTGAGTGAAATCTGCCCACTCATCAGGAAATTTATTATTGAAATTCACGTTTTTTTTGTCCTCATACATGAATCCCCACTCTTTTAATGGAGAATTACCTGCCAGCCAATAGCTGTTTGAATCAAGCAAATAGACTTCACCGGCACTTCCCTTTGAAATATCTTTGAATTCATCAAGAATTCCTTGTGCAAGGTAATTCAAGATGACAATCCCTTCTAGTTCATTAAATTGATTATATACTGGAGCAGAAAACCTGATCATCGGTTTTATAGGATCTTCAATCGCTCCGTTTTCAATATTCAAATCCAACTTTGAAATATATATCTGTGTTTTTTCAAGCTTAACTGTTTCAGTGAAGTAATATCTGTCTTTTTTGTTTTGGAGTTCAGCATCGCCGACAAGATAGCTTTCTCCCTCCTTATAGTTGACACGAATTTTTTCATTCCCATCTGAATCAATAAATCGTATCTGATCATAAATTTTACTTGTTTCAGAAAAGTTTACCCAATCTGAAGCTAATAATTTCAAATCCCTTTGGCCATTAACTTGAGCAACAAGGTTCTTTTGAAGATATAGCACATCCGATATGATTGTATCAATGTTTTGTCCAAGAAGTTTTGTCTGCAACGAAACCAGATTCTCTTCAAGGCTGATGAATTCCCCTTTTCTGACTTCAAGTAAGCTATTTTCTAAATATAACAGGGAAAAAAATGCGACTGAGTTTATTGCAATTGCCAAAATCAGAAAATATGCAATTAACTGCTTATAGGTTGTCTTGTACTCAATGTTAAATTTCATATTAAACCCCTTAAAACATATTTAATTGATTGGATTAACAAATTTTATTTCCCAGTTGAATTTATTACCTTACTTTTTTATACTATCATATAAAAATTTAATTGTCATTAAACAATATTGAATGTTCAAATGCAAAAATTAAAATATATTCAATGCTTGTTCTCATTGATTGCCACTTCATAATCGAGCAAACTATTCTGGATAATCCCTAAATATAGTCAATCACTGCGATAGTGATATCGTCTTTTATCTTAGTACTTGATTCAATACGGGCTTCATAGAGTGCTTTCCTGACGACTTCTTCTCCTTTGATGGATTTATCAGACAGGATGTTAAGAATGAAATCATCTCCTACTGCGTGTCCATTGCTGTTCATGGTTTCTGTGATTCCGTCTGAAAACATCACCAGTCTCTCACCTTTTTTAAGTTTAGTGGAGACTTCATCATATTCAGTATCCTCCACCCAGTTGGAAATTGGTATCCCTGATACATGAAGTGATTCAATTCCCCTCTCTCTGATGATTGACGGAGGATTGCTGAATCCGGCATTGGCAACAGTCAACACATTTGTTTTTGTGTTGAATACTGCTGAAAACATGGTGATATAAGTTTCACTTGATACCTTGAACTTGGAAAATTCAACAAACACTTTTTTAAGGAGAACTGCAGGACTTTTCATGGTTCTGTCAATCAGTGAATAAAGAAAAACAGTAAACATGGAAGAAGCCAGCCCATGCCCTGACACGTCTGCCATGATAATTCCGATATGTCTGTTATCAATACGGTAGAAGTCAATAAAATCGCCTCCCAGCGCTTCACACGGCCTGTAAAGATAGTCAAGTTTAAGATGCCCTATTGCGCCGGTTTCAGGCAGTAATCCGTTTTGAATTCCTTTTGCCACCAGCAGGTCACGCTTCATTTTTTCATTTTGTGACTGCAGTTTATCCTGAAGAGTTATGGCTTCTGTGATGTCATCAAGGATGACCACAAAAAAACGTTTGTTTTTATGAGATATTGGTTTGATTGAAATACGGATATCCTTTGTGATGACATCATTTGATATTCTGAATTCTTTTCTGATGACCTTGTTTTCAACAGGAAGATTCTGCTCGATGGAAATAGAGGCAAGCTTATTAAGTTCACACTCCATACACCTGTCGGTAGTCGTGCATTCTTCACAGTCTTTTAAAAGAGTACACCCGAAAAGTTCTCCAGGTTTTTTATTGATGATTTCTTTTTCTTCTATCTGAAATAAGTTAAGTAATGCTTTGTTATAGCTCTTGACCCTCTTTTCCTCATCTATGATAAAAATCGGGGCAATGACATCATCAACCAGAGCTCTTAAAAAATATTTGATATCCCTTACTTCTTCATTCTCCATATTTTTTCCTCTTAATAATCAGGTCTGTAAATTCTTCTGTCGAGAGACCATATTTTATCGGTAACCTCTCCCGGCATAATTGTATTATAGCATTGATTGAAATCATAAACTCTGGCATCAATTAAATCGATGAAATGAAGTAACTCAGCTTCAAGAAACATCGGTGACTTAGGACTTCCATGCTCTGGAAGGTAATGATGACTTAAAATCATATGTTTGATTAGCAATGTCACATTCTTATTCAGATTCAATTCTTTGGCCTTTTCATCAATCAGGCTGATCCCCATTTCAATATGTCCGATCAGCTGTCCTTCTATTGAATATTCTGCAATCCCCACTTCATTGGAATCAAGTTCCCTTAATTTCATAATGTCATGAAGGAGCACCCCTGTATATAGAAGGTCAAGGTCAATTTCATAATAGACTTCCTTAAGTTTCTTGGCGGTCTGCAGCATAGTCAGAATGTGGTAGAGCAATCCTCCTCTGATGGCGTGATGAAGAGCCTTCGCTGCAGGATAATATTTCAGTTTATCTGCATTCACGTTATAGATGGATTTCACCAGTTTCTTCATATCCTCATTTCCGATGCTGTCAATGAATGCTCTTACCATTTCAAACATTTCTTCAGGTGGAATAGGAGCAGATGGGACAAACTCTGAAATCCTGTTTTGTGTCTGCTCATCACTCAGGTTAATACTGTTGATGTTCATCTGAAGACTGCCTTGCCACAAAGCGACTTTACTGTTGACTCTGTGAAGTTTTCCCTGTACCAATCTGCTAACAGTGGTCTGATTTCCGTTCCAGTCTTTAGCATTGATTTCACCTGTATTGTCCATCAGTGTCATATCAATATATGTTTTTCCTGCAGCTGTTTTCTTGACATCCACTTCCTTTAATATATATGTTCCGTCACATATCATTCCATCTTTCAGATCCTTGATCTGTACGCCGTCCATGCTCAAATTCTTACTCCTTCTCGCTCATAAATATTGAATAGATCATCTGTTTCTTGCTGTCAATCAGCGAATCATTTAGTGTGCGGTCACTCTTTTCAATACTTATATTTGTCCTGAATATTTCTTTAATAGGCTGATCACCTAATATATAAATATCATCTCCCAGTAATATGGACTCTTCTATGTCATGAGTCACAAATATGATGGTTCTCTTATCCTGTTCCCAGAGTCTTATAAATGCTTCTACCAGGCTTTTCTTCAACGCCGGGTCTAATCCCTTAAAAGGTTCATCCATTAATAGTATATCAGATTTAAAGGCAAATGCCCGTGCAATTGACAATCTTTGTTTCATCCCTCCGCTTAGCTGATAGGGATAATATTCTCTGTACCTGTCCAGTTCGACGATTTCCAGATATTTATCTATTCTTTCTTCTATGTCTTCATACCCTTTCAGGATGACTTCAAGGTTCTTATGGACTGTAAACCAGTTAAGCAGTCTTGTTTCCTGAAAGATATAGGAATAGGTTTTATGATCAAATCCTTCTAAAGTGCCTTCATAATCACTGTCAAGATGGGCAATGATATTCAATAGTGTCGTCTTCCCGCATCCTGAAGCACCAAGTATGCAGTTGATTTCATTTTCCTTCAGCTGAATATTAAAATCCTTGAAAATGACATGGTCATCATATTTTTTATTGAGGTTCTTAATTTCCAGCATCGGTATACGCTCCTTTAACAGTATATCTTTTCATCAGGTAGGTCAGCAGCAGCTCA
>JAFGUQ010000151.1 GCA_016938455.1 Clostridia bacterium | reverse complement strand
TACTTCTGATCTTTTTTTCATATAACCAGATTGATGAAATCACCAAGCAGCAGAAAAAAGATACTTTCATGTTCCAGAGCGAACAGATATTTTCTTTCATCTCAGAACATAAAGATGAGTTCTTTATTGAAAAAGATGAAAGCATCTACAGCGATTTAACTAATCTTGTTAAAAAACTGTCACTGAATTCCAACAGCTATATCTGGGTCACTAACGGAAACGGCGAATTAATCAGCAACTCAAGAGATAATGTAGATGAAAGGTTTTTCACTTACAATGAATTGCTCAATAGTTATGTTTTTACTAAAACAGATTATTATCAGGCTTTTTTAGAAAGTAATCAGGATATGAAAGAATGCAGTATCTTTTCTGACGAAATCAAAAACAAGGATGAAGTAAGTGTTTCTTATGTGTATCATTATAATCTGCTGGTCTTCAATAAATATCCTCCGCTTGAAGTGGATATCCTGATTTACCTCCATACCTCGGTCATTGAAATGAATCTTCTTAAAAAACAGATTCTGCTGTCATTTTTATTTCCATTTATCATGGCTTTGAGCATTGGGACAATTCTTGTGGGCCTCATATCCGTCAGAGTTTCCAAACCGCTCATTCAATTGAATACCGTTGCAAACAGTGTCAGAAGCGGAGACTATAAAAGCAGAGCTTTCAAGACAAAAAGAAAAGATGAGCTTGGCCAGCTGGCTGATAATTTTAATAAGATGATTGATGAAATTGACAAACTTGATAAATCAAGACTGTCATTTATTTCTGATATGTCTCACGAACTCAGAACACCGATGACGACAATCAACGGATTCATTTCAGGAATTCTTGATGGAACCATCGATTATGATTCTCAATCCTATTACCTGAACCTGGTTAAAGATGAAGTGAACAGATTGAACCGGTTGATTAATAATCTTCTTTTACTTTCAAAAATTGAGTCTGAGGAAGTGGAACTGATCAGAACCGATTTTGATATCAATACCGTTATAACACAGACAGTAGCGAACATGGAGAACATGCTTAAAGAGAAGAATCTTAATCTTGATATCCGTTTTGACGAGAAAATAACCTATGTCAATGCTAATGAAGATGATATTGAACGGGTGATGTTTAATCTGATTCATAATGCCATCAAATTCTCAGAAAAAAGAGGGCATATCAGAATATATACAAAAGTCAGAAAGAAAGTCACTGTTTATGTTGAAGATGATGGAATCGGCATCAATGAAGGGGAACTCTTAAGTATCTGGAACAGGTTTTACAAAGCAGACAAATCAAGAAGTGCTGATAAGACCGGGACCGGATTGGGACTGTCAATTGTGCAGAAAATAATTAATAATCATAATGAAACTGTTTCAGTGGAAAGTGAACCTGGCAAAGGTTCCAGATTTTTCTTCACATTGAAAATTTCTGAAAACCTCTAAAAATGTTAACAAATTATTAACAAAATTTGAAGATATGGAGGGTATAATTTGAATATAAACGAAAGGAGCTGTTATTATGAATGATAATGATCAATTAAAAAAGAACATCGATGATTTTTATAGCAATTATACGAATCAGAATGTTGAAGTAATTAAAAATAAAAAGGAAAAGAAAAATTCCGGAAGAAAGGTGCTTAGCATCATTGTTGTGGTCGCGTTATGCTTAACCATAGGCGCAGCAGGAGCGACTGCAAGTATCGGTTATTTTTTAAGTGTTAATGATGTCAGTCTTAAAGACATGCTGAATCATAATGCTACTTCGACACAGGCATCAGTCAATGATAACATCGGAAGCAGCGTAAATTCAAATGAAACTATTAAACAGGTGATTGTTTCAGAACAGATAGATAATCCAATATCTGCAGTGGCAAATAAAGTTATTCCTTCAGTGGTCGGAATCAGAGTCACTTTTCCAAATATTCCAAGTTTCTTCAATATGAGCTCAACTAGTGTCGGAGAGGGAAGCGGTGTGATTTATTCTTCAGACGGATATATTCTGACCAATAATCATGTTGTGACGGAAGCACTGCAGGTCAACTCTAACGAATTGCTCACGAACGCTAAAATTGAAGTGTTTGTCAATGGAACAGAAACACCATATGATGCGACAGTAGTTGGAAGAAGTGATGCGATGGATATAGCACTGATCAAGATAAATGCAACAGGTTTGACACCTGCTGATATCGGAAACTCAGATAATGTCAAAATCGGAGAAACTGCGATTGCAATTGGAAATCCAGGTGGAATTCAGTATGCTAACTCTGTTACAGCCGGAATCATCAGCGGAGTCAACAGGGAAATCAGCGGTAACTCCAAAGAACAATTGAATCTGATACAGACAGATGCCGCAATCAATCCCGGAAACAGCGGGGGACCATTAGTCAATATTAAAGGAGAAGTCATCGGAATCAACTCCATCAAGATATCAGATGTTAATTTTGAAGGACTGGGTTTTGCCATACCGATTAACAGCATTATCGCTTTGGTAGAACCGCTTAAGGACACAGGCTATATTGCCACAGGTACTCCTAACATCGGGATTTCGATTGACCAGACATTTGATGAAACTGCAGCCAGTTCAAATAATCTGCCTCAAGGAGTTCTTGTAGCTACAGTATATGCCAATACCCCGGCTGAAGAAGCAGGAGTGCAAGTATATGATATCATCACAGAATTCAATGGTGTAAAAGTAACCAACTTTGACCAGCTAGTCGCTGAAAAGAATAAATATGCACCCGGAGATGTTGTGACCATTAAAGTTTACAGACTTTTCAATAAGATAGGAAACTATATAGACTTGCAGTTGACATTAGGAGAGACAAAACAGTAGTGAATAAAACGATCATTAATAAGGTGGTAGAGATTTTAGAAAATGAGTATCAAGAGGTAGCCTGCACACTTAATTACAGAGCACCTCTTGAACTTTTAATATCAACAATGCTCTCGGCACAATGCACTGATGCCAGAGTCAATATTGTGACTCCTATGTTATTCAGTCAATACAAGTCAGTCAATGATTTTGCAGATGCCGATATCAAAGCGATAGAAGAGATCATAAGGTCAACAGGATTTTATCATAACAAAGCACAGAACATGATTAACTGCTGTATTCAGATTAGAGATGAATATAACGGGGAGATTCCAGCTGTCATGGAGGAACTTGTGAAACTCTCAGGAGTGGGAAGAAAGACTGCCAATGTCTATTTGAGTGAAATTCATCATACTCCAGGAATTATTGTTGATACTCATGCAAAAAGACTGACAAACAGAATAGGCCTGACAAAACAGACAGAACCTGAAAAAATTGAAAGAGATCTGATGAAGAAGATTCCAAAAGAGAAGTGGTCTGATTTTTCTCACAGGCTGGTATTTCACGGAAGAGCAGTATGCCATGCCAGAAACCCGAAATGTGAGATATGTAAATTAAATGAAATCTGTGAATATAATAAAAAGAACATTAAAAAAGACATATAAGCTTATGTCTTTTTCAATACTTATAAAATCTAAAATTAAGCTCTGTTAACTTTATCAGAACGAAGACAAGCTGTACAAACTTTTGCAGCCCTTACACTTCCGTTTTCATTGATTTTTACTTTTCTGATATTTGCTTTCCATGATCTGTTTGTTCTTCTAAGTGAATGACTCACATTATTTCCAAAAACAGTACTTTTCCCGCATACTTCACATTTAGCCATTTGTTGCACCTCCTTTTAAGGGTTAAACATATAAATTATTATTTATTCAACTATGGTATAATAACAAAAATTCAACGAATAATCAAGAGAAAATTTTTTAAATAAATATTTAGATTGAAATTATAAACAGTTACCAGTAGTTTTATTGACTTTAATTGTAATTTGAGGTTTTTTGTTCATAGAATATATTGATTTTAGGGACAAAGATGGATATATCGGATCAATTGAATGAACTGTTGAAAAGTGACTAAT
>JAFGUQ010000150.1 GCA_016938455.1 Clostridia bacterium | reverse complement strand
GTAAATTATTTTAATAATAGATAACAACGCTTAATCGTATCATGATAATTTTCATCTTTACACTCGCATATGCTGAACTTATATTGACAGTTATGTCTGTTGATTTCACCAGATTCCTTGAACAGTTTTGACAACTTGTCACATACTTTCTTGGCTCCGAAAAACTTTGTTTCCGGAAGCAGAACAACAATGACATTGTTTTTAAACAATCCGACTGAATCCAGCATTCTAAGATTTTTAGAAGTGATCTTAATCACTGAATGAAGATATTTCTTCAGTTCTTCTTTTACAGCACTTTCATTTAACGATATCATGGCAATAGAATAAATTCTGTTATATCGCATGAAACGCTCGCTCTCCATTTTAACCGCATTTAAAAAATGTTTGTAGCTCAGGATTTCCTTTTTCACTTCATTATTATATTGTTCATGAATCGACTTGATGTAGAAACGGCTTATGAATGAATCCACTTCCTGATAATCAAGTAAAATCTTCCATAATCCTTTTTCATAAATCACTTTTTTAGAAAAACTGTAATTCTGAATCGTATTATCTCTGATTAATTTTTCTCTGATTGTCACATCAAACTCATACATTTCAATCTTTTTGCTGATTTCTTTTCTAAAAAATTTTATGTCATGATTCCCTATTGAATACACTTTTGAAACTTCACTCTGCCATTCAATAAATTTGTTTTCCGGAATATTTCTCTTATCTTTGGCTGATAGGAGGAGATATGCTTTTTCAAACTCCTCTTTTTTTAAATGGATAATATATGACGAAAGAATCTCCTTTGATTCCTCAATCCTGCTATCAGTCTTTTTGAGCAGTTTAGTAGATAAGTATCTGATGTCATATGCTTCTCTTTTTATAGGATCTGATAATGTTTCATGTGCTAAATTCAAATGGATAATCATTTCTGAAGCCTGGCTTTCTTTACAGAGATCAGGATGATATTTTTTGCATAGCCTTCGATAAGCTGCATCTATTACCTCGGCATCAGCATCATATTGAACCTGTAATATTTCATAGAAATTCTTGTTTTTTATCATGTTATCCTCAAAATGCCATCTTTGTAATGTCTATTTTATATATTCCTTGATATAGGTAACTCTCTTTTTTCTTTCATTTCCCTCTTTTTTCATTTTATCAAATTTTAATTTTGCATTCTCATTGTTTTTTCGCTCCAATGACTGGATTTTTATTAAAATCTCTTTTTCAACACCTTGCTGCACCAGCGAATTATTAACATTCAGACTGTCAATCTTCTTTATGATTTCTTCTTTTCTCTTGATTGAATTCAGCAGTTCAAAGTAGTCTCCATTTTCAATATGGATGGCTTCAGTTTTTGTCTCGTCATAATACTTTTTATATAACTCTATCCACTTTTTATTTATGTCCACAATCATTTTGTTCCTATCCTGCTTTAGTCGTTTTGACATTAGCCTGATTTATTTTCATTGCCTGCTCCCAGGTATCTCTGAATTCCAAGACCAGTTTTAAAGCTGCATCAAGTTTGCTGCTGTCTTTGTTTATATTCGCATCAATAAGTAAATCAATGATAAACTCATATAAGGAATTTATCTCTTTTGAAATAGGATAATTGAAATCAAGTGAAGCCTGTAATTCAAAAACAATACTTTCAGCTTTAAGAATGAAATTGTTCTTATTAACTATATCATTCTCCTCTATACTTTTCTTTGCTAAATGAATGTTTTTTATACAACCATTATAGAGCATGAGAATCAGCTTTTCAGGTGTTGCTGTCAGTATATTGCTCTCCATATATTTATTTAATACATTCTCTTCTTTCATTTGTCTTCTCCTTATGTTCCTAATTGTGAATTTAACCAGCTGCTTTGAGAGTTCATGGTTTGAATCGCCTGCTCCAGAGCAGTGAATTTACTCCAGTATAAATCTTCCTGATCATTCATTCGGTCAATGGCTTTTTCTAATCTCTCATTGATGATGTCGATTCTGTCCTTTATGAAATTGTCAAACTCCGAGGCATCCCCGACAATCCCTGCTTTTTCAACTAAAAGCCCCTTGAATCCCGAATTGTCACGGATGGTAGTGATGTTTTTGCTTAAGATATCACTTACTCTTAATGCAAACCCGCTTTGGGAATATCTTGTTGCGGCTTCTTCTGATGTCAGATTTCTTGTATAAGCTACACTTGAAGGTTTATTGAACAGTTCAATGACATTTTCCATGTTATCTTCCAGTGCAGATTTCAAAGTTGCTTCATCCAAATCAATTTTCCCGTTATTAGCATAGCTGATTGTTGAAATCCCGATATTCTTAAAAGATTCATCAGCATCTTCAATCTGGGTAATGAATGCATTTCGTAAATCACGATAAATGTTATACAGAATATTATCTGACTTCAGGATACCCAGTTTTGCTTTGGCTTCCCAGTCTTCAATTTCCTTCTCAGTCATGCTTTCTTTTTGTGTATCACTTAGTGGAGAATAGTCATAATCTTTTTTCTCATTGATCTTATTGCTTAGCATATCCAATATTTCATTATAACCTTCAATGAAAGATTTTATTTTATCAAAAGCACCTTGAGTATTGTCGGCAATCAGAAAATTGATTTCTGATGTTGACTCTTTTTTCAGGGAATATGTCACATTATCAATAGTAAAAACATTACTGCTTCTCTGAATTAAATCTGTTTTTCCCGAGTCATTCAAATAGAACATGGCATCCTGACCATTCCTAATCGTACCTTCATCAATTTTCAGATATCCGTCATTTCCAAACATTGACCCGGTAATGTTCTGTAAAACAATCTCTGAACCGGCTCCTGTTTTTGTGGACTCCATTTTGATGGTATCATTGACACTGTCATAAGTCATTCTGACTTTGGCACTTGATTCATTCACCTGATCGATAATCTGAATCAGGCTGACACTTTTATCAAACGAAAACTCAACGCCATTGATTGAAAACGAAATATCCTCAGCAGTTCCGAATTCCTCTTCAATGGAAGCATTGATATTGATGATGTTCATATCTCCCGATGTTAATCCAAGGTACTCCAAGGTCTCTGGCGAACTTGTGTCTCCTATAATCTGAAGTGTGCTGTTCGGTGCATTGAAGGTCAGATATTTATCATCTTTTAAAGAAACGATGACGCGGTCAGTCCCAAACTGCTGGTTCAGCTGTGCCTGAATATCTGTCAGCAGGTCTTCGCTTGTTGAAAAATCAGCTGAAAAAGAAATCTGCTCCTGATTACTGTCAAGTCTTAAAAAGAATGACATCCCTTCAACTTCCAGTGTCGGCGATACTGTGATGTCAATGCTGCTTTCAATTCCCTCTTTCATTGCTGCTGAACTGATAGTAGAAGAAGCTTTTGCCAGCTGTACTATTTCATTGATGGTATAACTGCCGCTTAAGGCATCTCCATTGGCAATAATCGAAACATAAGACGAGTTTTCCAGAATATCGACTGTTTTAAGATTGGATGTGGATAATATGTTCTGACTGGAGTCCAGTTTGTTATATTGCTCTTTTGAAAAAGTGCTTAGTTTGTCTATGACTTCCCTGTAAGCTTCAGTTTCCCAGTTTGAATATGTTTTTTCCAGCTCAATTCTGTTGACTTTTGCCTGCTCAATTTTCATCAGACTTTCAACGATAGAATCAGTATCCAGTCCGGAAACCAAACCACCTATTCTTATATCAGTATATGATGAAGATATTTCATTTGCCATAATTCGCTACACTTTCTTATCTATTATCAAACCATATTTTTCCCAGATAGCCACTGCCATGTCAAGTAATTTTTCTGATGGGAACTCTTTTATCAGTTCTCCTGTATTCTTATTAAATACTTTAAAAATTAAAGTATTTGTTTTCTCATGTATTTCAAATTCTATTTTTCTATTCTCTCCACTGATCTCTTGATTAATCTGTCTGACCTTTTCTTCAAGCTGTATACTATTCCTGCCGCTTTCCACAATTTTAACTTCAGGTTGTTGCTTTGCTTCTGCCTTCACATGTTTCGCTCTTGTATCTGATGTGTTCGATATATTATCAACATTGATAGCAATGGGAGAACTAGAAATGATACCTGTAACATTATCCATCATAATCCCTCTTTCTTAAGTAATATGTATCAGTGGCGTTACGCCACTGATACATTATATACTTTACAATTACTATCTTAATAGTTGTAATACCCCTTGTGGCTGTGTATTAGCCTGTGCTAACATCGACTGTGCTGCCTGGCTGAGGATATTCATTTTTGTGAATTCCATCATTTCAGAAGCCATGTCAACATCTCTGATACGGGATTCAGCAGCGGTCATGTTTTCAGCAGCTGTCCCAAGATTTTTAATTGTGTGTTCAAGTCTGTTTGTGTAAGAACCTAGTGTTGATCTTTGAGTTGAAACTGTATCAATCGCAGTGTCGATTGCTGTCAGTGCAGTATTAGCAAGAGTGTTAGTTGAAACATCAAGTCCTGCTAATGTGCCATTTTCCTGGGCATCGATGGCAATGGTTGTAACCATGTCAGCTTCAAGATCAGCACCTGCTGTGATTGTGATGGATTCGCCTGAGGCAATTATGTTGGAAAAGTCACTATGTGTCAGTGTATAAGATCCGTCTGCATCAAATGAATCTGATGTCAGTGTGACTTCTGTTCCATTAACTGTGAGTTTTGCAGTTCCTGCAGTGTCTGTACCGTTTCCAACTGTTAATACATCAAATGTGATAGCCAAATCCTGAAGATTAGAAGTATAGCTAGAAACATCAATTGCTCCACCATCAGCATTGAATGTGCCCGCTACATCTGTGTAAACAGCAGCTGCTAAAGTTGTAGCATCTGAACCTGTACCTACACCAAGTGTAGCAGCATCCATAGCGGTCATTGATACTGATAATGTCTGTCCTGCATCAGCACCAATCTGGAATTTCCCTGAAAAAGCAGCTGTTGAAGACATTAATGCCAGTCCATTGAATTTTGTTGTGTCAGAAATTCTTGTGACTTCCTGTGCTAACTGATTCATTTCACCTTGGATTGTAGCTCTATCTGTTGCTGTCGCTGTATCATTTCCTGCCTGAACCGCCAGTTCACGCATTCTTTGAAGTATAGAAGTTGTTTCGTTAAGTGCACCTTCAGCTGTCTGTACTAAGGAGATACCATCCTGTGCATTTCTTGTTGCTTGGTTTAAACCTCTAATCTGCGCTCTCATTTTTTCAGAAATTGATAATCCTGCTGGATCATCACCTGCTTGGTTTATTCTCAAACCTGATGAAAGCTTTCCTAATGACTTGTTTGTCAACTCGCTGTTCTTTGATAACTGGTTATATGTATTTAACGCAGCTATATTGTGATTAATTCTCATTCCTTTATCCTCCTTGATAAATTTTATGTCGAGAGTCCTTTCTCAACTTTCGTATCATTATACCGGCCGGTAATAACTTCTACATCTAGTTTTTCGGTAGTTTCTTAAATAACTTTAGCGGATTTTCAGATTTCTACTTCCTTTTCGATGGTTACATTTAAAAAGTGATTGCTGTTCTTCAAATCCACTTCATATGAATCAACCCTGCTACCGTTTTCTTCAAATATTCTAATGACAGGCCTCAAAGGAAGTTCTTCGTTATTTCTCACAATGATTGCTTTGAATCCATTGCTCAGAAGAACAATGACACCTGGATTATATGGTGCAATCTTTTTAAGGAACATTTTAGTCACTTCAGGATCAAACATCTGCCCGCTGTTTGCCATGATGTACTCAATCGCTTCCAGCTGGCTCCACGCTTTTCTATAGGTTCTGTCAGAAGTCAATGCATCATATACATCACAAATACTGAGAATCTTTCCATAAAGATTAATCTCATCTTTCATTGCTCCTAAAAGATAACCTCTTCCGTCATATCTCTCATGGTGCATTAAAACACCACGGCAGCCTTTCATTGACAGGTAATTTTCTTCTTTCAGAAACTCATACCCTTTTAAAGGATGCTGTTTAATTTTCGCAAACTCATAATCATTCAGAATACCCGGTTTATTAATAATATCTATAGGTAAAAAAACCTTTCCGAGGTCATGCATCAATGCGCTTTTAAACAGATCGATTAAATCAGCTCTGCTCATATGAAGCTCAATCCCAACCAGTGTAGATAGAAGGGCTACATTGACGCAATGCGAAAAAGTATAGTCATCATATGTTTTAATGTATAACATATTATAGGCTACATTCTTATTGTTTGACATTTGTGAAATGATGTTGCTGGTCAGATAGTCAAGTTCCTGCCAGTTGCTGAAAAGTTTCTTTTTGTTGATATTGATTAGGTCATAAATATCTTTTACTTTATTTACGGTGTCAAGTCTTATTTTTGTATCTACGATTTCAGAAATTTCAATTCCTTCAGATATGTCATCTTCAATATATATGCCACTATATCCTAATGAATTTAATCTATTAATATATTTTGGTTCAAGTTTCGTGTTTCTTTTTAAATAAATCTCGCCGTATCTTCCTAGAAT